>DATMWM010000367.1:0-10885 GCA_035562535.1 Rhodocyclaceae bacterium
CGAGCAGGTAGTCGGTCTGGACGCGGAAGCGGTTGTAGCGCGCATCGACCTGGCCGAACACGCGCACCGTGCCCGGAATCACCGGGCCGGGCGC
Organism: Rhodocyclaceae bacterium; assembly: GCA_035562535.1. GTDB lineage: Bacteria > Pseudomonadota > Gammaproteobacteria > Burkholderiales > Rhodocyclaceae > DATMWM01. The sequence goes on from DATMWM010000367.1 coordinate 95, forward strand.
GGCGAGCTTGAACGGCTGCTGCTCGGGCAGGAAGCGGAACTGCTCGCGGATCTCGCCCCCGGTCAGCGCCGACAGCAGGTCGTCGACGAACTGGGCATAGGGCTCGGCGGCATAGGTCACGGCGATACCTCCAGCGAGAACGGCAGCACCAGGTTGAGCGGGGCCGGCTGGCCGAGGACGCGCACGGTGATCTCGATGCGCACGCTCTCGCGCGGCGGGCTGTGCTCGGCGCGCACCCGGGTTTCGAGCACGCGCTCGATGCGCGGCTCGTCGCGCAGCGCCTGGAGCACGTAGAGCTTGATCAGGTTGCGCGTGCGCTCGACGTTCGGCTCGCCGATCAGTTCGTGGTGGCGCGAGCCGTACTCGGGGTGGCCGAGCGCCGCCAGTTCGCCCTTGCGCGTCTTCAGGCGGTTGGCGATCGCCTGGGTGAGGTTGTCGATGCCGTCGCGCAGCAGCAGGTCGCGCTCGGCGCCGTGCGTCGGCACGCGCGCGGCGGACAGGTCGGCGTCCTCGAAGAACCCGCCGCCGAGCGCGTAGTCCAGGCGCAGGTCGCGCCCCTGGAAGGGGGCAAGCGTTTCGGCGTTGCGTCTGGCGGCCATCACGGCGCTCCGGTGTCGATCACGTAGGGTGCGGCCGGCGGGCCGAGTATGCTCAGCACGCCCGGCCCCGAGGGAATCATGTCGCCCATGCGCACCAGCGGCTGGCCGGCGATCAGCACCGAGGTCGATGCGCCGGCCGAGCCGATCGGCAGCGGATAGGGCACGCCGGAGACCGAGTTGACCATCTGGCACAGGCTGCCGGCGGTGGCCAGCGGCATGCCGCCGGCGGTGGCCGCGGTCTGCAGCACCGTTGTGATGACGCCGGAATCGGGCGGGCCGGCCGCGCCGGGACTCAGCACCACTGCGCAGCCTACCGTGACAGGGGGACCGGACATGGCGTCGCCTCTCAACTCGGGCTGAACTGCGTGTTGCCGGCCAGGCTCACCGCCGGCGCCTTCAACTTGGCCGATCCCTGGCCTTCCACGGTGGCCGACACGCCGCTGACCGTGACGTTGCCCTGGGCCTTGAGATCCAGGTTGCCGCTCGCCTCCAGGCTCATGTCGCCCTGGGTCTGGATGCTCAGCTTGGCGGCCGACTTGATCGCCACGTCGCCGTCCCGGTTGATCACCACCTCGGTGCCGCCGAGCGCCACCGTGAGCTTGTCCTCGTCGATGGTGAGCGTGCTGCCGTTGGCGAGTTCGAGGTGGAAGCGGCGCAGCGAGGCATCCTGCGCATCGGTCGGCTGGTACACCACCTCCGCCGGCTTGGCCACCGGCGGCTGCACCTGGGCGTCGTAGAGCGAGCCGACCACCACCGGCGAATTCAGATCGCCGCCGACGAACACCACCAGCACCAGGTCGCCGACCTGCGGCAGCAGCGAAAGGCCGAGCCGGCCGACCGCCACAGGCACCCACTGCAGTTCGACGCCGCTGTCGCGCAGGCGCACCTTGACCTGGTGGTTGTTGTCGCTGCTCTCTGACTCGCGCGCCAGCACCTCGGTCACGATGCCGAGTTCGGGCGCGCGCCGTCGCTCCATCTCGTCGCGGATCACCGCGCGCAGGATCTCGATCAGGTCGCTCACGATCCCGCGCCCTCCACGCGCAGCCGCGTGAGGAATCCGGAACGGCTGTCCAGCGTGTGGGTCATGCCCAGGATGCGAAGCCGCCCCGGATCGGCGCCCGGCACGTCGGCCAGCTCCACCATGTCGCCTGGCCGCAGCCCGGCCATGCCCTGCACCCACAGTTCGCCGCTCACGGCGGCGCGCGCCGCGCGCTGCTGCAGCGCGTTCGCCACGGCCTGGGCGGCGTCGCGGGTGGCCAGCGCCGCCGGCACCCGCGTCGGCCCGGCGCCCGCGCCGACCGGATCGTGGCTCAGCCAGTGCCAGCGCTTCTCGCCCGATTCGCTGGCCGAGCCGTGGGCGGCGCCGGCCGCGGCTTCCGGCTGGGCGCGCCGGGCCACGTCCCAGTGCAGCAGTTCGGCGCCGTGGCGCAGCCGGGTCGGCCGGTTCGCGCCGGCCGAGGCGACGAAGCGCAGTCCGCCGCCCGGCGCCGAACCCAGGTCGGCGCCGACCAGCGCGGCCAGGTTCTGCAGGTGGCTCCAGGCCGAGCGGCGGTTGTCCACGTGATAGGCGGCGAGCTTCACGTCGCACTGGACGTTGTCGACCGGAATCGGGCCGGCGAGGTCGCGCACGATGTCGGCCACCGACTGGTTCAGATAGCTCTGCGAGCGGTAGCTGCGGCTGAGCGCCGCCGTCGCCGCCACGCCCTCCAGCACCACGCCCTGGGGCGTGGCGCGCACACCGGAGAGCTCGCCCGCCCAGACGTCCTCCTCGCTGCCGGTATCGCCCAGGGCGATCGCCAGGCTGGCGCCGGGCGCCGCGTCGGCGAACTTCGATCCGGTCCAGAGCTGGATCTGCGCCAGGTCGTGCGCGCCGGACACGGTCAGTTCCACGCGCAGGCGCAGCAGCGCCGCCTCCGGCCCGCTCAGGCTGCGGCCGTCCAGGTTCAGCCGGGCGCCCGGCCGGAACAGGCTCATGGCCCCACCCCGTCGAGGTCGATGCCATGCCGCTCGGCCTCGCGGCGCAGCAGCCGCGCCAGTTCCCTGGCCAGCGCTTCGCCATCCCGGCCTTCCGGCGCAGCATCCGGCGCGGGTGGAAATCCGGATGCCGCGGATCTTTCGGCCGGCGTACCGGGCGCAGCCGGAAACGTCGGCGCGGCGGGCATCGCCTCCGACCCGGCTGCCCGCAGCCCATCGCCGGTCGCGGCGGGATCTCCGCCCCGGTTCCGGGCAAGTGCCGCCAGCCCTCTGAAGCCCCCGATGCGGCCGCCCTCCGGCGGATCGAACCGCGCCTGCGCCCGCGCCTCGGTCCCGCGCCCGGCACGGGGAAACCGGTCGCCACGGTCGAATTCCGCCGCGCCGGCGCCGAGCGGTTCGGCGGCGCGCGGCCGCGCTTCCCCGGCCGCGCCGGTTGGCCAGCCGGTCGCGGCACGCGCGAGTGCCGGCCGTGCCGCGCCCGTGCGTGCGCCGCCGCGGACCGACGACTCCACGCGCTCCACCAGTCGTTCCAGCCGCTGCGTTACCCCGGCGGGTTCCTGCGCCGCAGCGGTGGCGGGGCCGGAATCGGGTCGCGCAGCGCCGGTTGCCACGCGTGCCGCATCGAAACCCGCGGCCTGCCACGCCGCGCCGGTCGCTGCGGCCGTGTTCGCCGCCGCGGTTTGGGGCGCGCGCACCGGCTCAGTCCAGGCCGAGTCCGCGCCCGCCGCCAGCGCACGGCGCGCCAAGCTCGCCGCGGCCTGCGCCGCGCCTATCGCCCGCCCCGCAGCCTCCGCCCGGGCCGCCGCGGCCACGGCCGGCGCGGTGGCTTGCGCTCCGGGCTGCGCGTGCGTCTGCAGCAGCCTGGCGAGCCGCGGATTGGCCAGCGGCTCGAACACCCTCGACTGCCGCGGCTCGCCTGCGCCGATCGTCGGCGACAATGCCTTCCTGCGTGCAAACGCTTCCGCCATCGGCTCCGCAGTGCCCGGCGCGCGCGCCAGCCGGTCGAGCGTGCCGGCGAGCGTATCCCCGGTGAAAGCGCCGCCGAGCAGCGGCGCGAGCGGATCGGCGGCGTCGAAGCCGGCGCGTTCCAGCCCGGCCTGCAGCCGCTCGAACTGCCGTTCGGGCTCACGCAAACGCTCCGCCGCAACCGCGGCGGAACCGCCGAGCCTGAAGAGCCTGCGCAGGGACGGATGCACGCTCATGGCGTACCTTCCCCCGGACGCTCGTCGCGGGCGAGCATCTCCAGGTAGAGCATGATCTGGCCGACGGTGAGCGCCGAGCAGTCCGCCGGCGTCCAGCCGAACTCGCGCGAGAGCACGAAGCAGGCACGCGCCAGCGGCGCCTTCACCGCCCGCTCCACGTCGTCGTCGGCCACGCTGAGGCCTGAGAGCCGGTTCACCTTCTCCAGCAGGAACTGCAGCAGGCCGGCCGACAGCCCGCTCACCTGGTCGATCGACAGCTTGGGTTCGACCAGCGACTGCTGGACCATCAGCAGGCTGGAGAGCACCCGCTGCTCCTTCGCCGCCTGGGCGATGCGCTGCACGTCGGCGACCGTGAGCGGGCGCAGCGTGACCGCGCCGCCGGCCGCGTCCGGCTGCTCCGGGTGCAGGACCTCGCCCGGGACCTCGACCCGGTGGGTGGCGCCGGCCCCGGCGAGCAGGTCGTCCGCGCTCAGGCTGCGGCTCATGCAGCGCCCCTCCACGTTCCGGCGGTCGATGCGAAAAGCATCATGCCGCCTGGTCCTCGACCTTCACCCACAGGGCCCGGAAATTCACCTTCTCCATGGCGAAGTCGTCCTCGGGCAGGTCGTAAGCCCACTCCTCGAGCTTCACGCCCATCACCGTGACCGTGGAGGCGGTCCCGGGGAGCGAGGGGTTCTCCAGCCGCACGCTCAGGTTGAACGAGGGGCCGACGAAGGTGCCGGCGGGACGGCTGTCGGCGGCGTCGCCGAGCATGAGCTTCAACAGCGCGCCGTTGATGTAGGCGCGGTCGATCGTGCCATACACGTTGATGTTGCCCGGCCGCAGCTCGGTGGCGAAGCGCTGGCCGAGTTCGTGGAACGGCTTGACGTCGTTGGTCACCCGCACGGTGACGCCGGTGACGCGGCCGATCGGCGTCAGCGAGTAGGCGTCGTTCACCGCCTTCGCCTTGTCGCCTTCCAGGCCGGATTCGACCGCGACCGAGATCGTGCCGTCCGACCCGCGATATACGTTGGTTCCCATGGTGCTCGCTCCTCAAATGGATTCGGATTCGTCTGCCCGGCGCCGCCGGACTCATGCCAGGTTCATGATCACCTTGATGAAGTCGATCGAGAAGGTCGGCTGCAGGGTCATGGTGACCACCGCCTGGCCGTTGATCTCCTGCGCGCGGGTGGCGGACACGTCCAGCGTGTAGCCGATCAGCATCTCGTCGAGCACCATGCCGGAGAGGAAGCCGTCCAGCGTGGCCTTCAGCGCGGCGCGCACCCGCGAGTTGTTCAGCCGCCCGATGTACGGGTTCGCGCCGATGCGCACCCCGGCCTTGGCGTAGTCGACGATGCGCCGCACCGAAATCTGCCTGAAGGCGCCGGTATCGGTGGAGATGCCCTTGAGCACGCGGATGCCGAGGTTCTTGGTGAGCAGCAGCACCCGGTTGTTCAGCAGGTTCTTCTGCTCGGCGCGGGTGTAGTCGCGCGCCAGGTCGTCCACCGCCACGTCCTTGTTGGTCAGGCTGACGTGCGGCGCCAGCGTGGCCATGCGCCCGGCCACCAGCGCGGCGGCATAGGGCGCCGGCAGCTTGACCTGCTTGTTCGCCTCGCCCACGCGGGCGGCGTCGTCGGCCACGATGCCCGGGGCGACCAGCACCAGCCGCGGATTGCTGCCCTTGGACACGTCGTCGCTCACCAGCGTGGCCGGCACGTCGGTCGACGCGCCCATGAAGCCGATGCGCTCGCGGCCGTCGTTCTCGGTCTCCTCCAGGTGGGCGAGCATGGTGGCGGCGGCGGTCTTGGCGTCGAAGCCTCCGGCCACCACGATGTTCACCGGCTGGGTGGCCAGCACACCCAGCCCGGCGGCGAGTTCGGTGGTCGTAGCCGCGGCGCCGTCCGGCCCGCCCAGGTCGCCGCCGGTGGCGGCCGCCACCGCAACGACCGCCGTGCCGCGATCCGCCGGCGCCAGGCCGGCAGCCGCCACCAGCCGGCTGCCCTCGCGCACCGCGTCGAACAGCGCGCCGGCGTTGGCGCCGGTGAAGGTCTCCTTGAGCCGGCCGAGCGTGAGCGTCAGCGTGGCCGGCTGGGTCGCGGTGGCGGCGGTGAATGCCGACACGATGGCATTCGCCCAGGTGCCCGGCGAGGTGGCGGTGAGCGTGAACAGCAGCGCGTTGGCGGCCGCATTGACCTTCCAGGTCATCGACTTCATCGTCGTGTCGACCGCCAGGTTGGCCACCCGCACGGCATAGACGGTGCTGCCCCCGCCCTTGAACACCTGCTCCAGCGTGCGGGTGAGCGTCAGCGCCGGCGCCTCGGCGGTGCCGGGGAAGCGGTCGTAGCCGCCGAAGACGTCCAGCGCCTCGCCGTAGCTGCCGAGGATCACCGCCTGGTTGAGCGGCCCGCGGTTGGCGGTGCCGACCACGCCGATGTTGCCGGTGCTGATGCCCCCGACCCCGATCAAGCCCTCCGAGCGCACCTCGATGTAGGTACCCGGCAAAATCATTTCACTGATGGCTTCGCTCATCGCGCTTCTCCTTCGGAAAGGGGTTGGCCGACGCTTGCGCGTGGCGGGACGGGATGCATGGTCATGGCTGGACCTCGCTGACTTCGGTGGTAAGGGTGATCCCGATCGCACCGCTGGCGGGTTCCACCGTCGCGGAGGCCAGGCGGGTGAGCACCGGGATGCGCCGGATCACGCCGCCCGAGGAATCGGGCCGGTCGATCACGTGTTCGTATTCGAAGGCAAGGCGCAGGCTGCGGCCGCGCGAGTTGCCGAGTTCCTGGGCGCGCGCGCCGATGCTGGACACCTGATTCAGGGCGATCTTGCGCAGGCCGCGCGGCAGCGCCTCGTCGCCGGCGAGCGCGTCGATGACGGCGACGCTGAGCGGCCCTACCTCGGACGCGCTGGCCGCGCGCACGTCGATGCGCAGCACGCCGGCGATCGGCGTGACGCGGCGCTCCCACTGGCCGAGCACGTACGTCGCCTGCACGATGCCGGCGGCCGGCAGCGCCGCGCCGAACAGCAGCGTGCCCACCGCCGGGTCGGGACGGACCTCGGTCGCGCCCGGCGCGGCGTCGACCACGGTGCGCGGCGCGCCGGCCACCGCGACCTGCAGGTCCGCCGAGGCGAGCGGCCCGAGCGTGCCGTCGACCTTCACCCAACCGCCGTGCGGCAACACCAGGGTGCGCCGGTCCTCGCTCAACAGGCGGAAGATGGGCTCCTCGGGCAGCACCGGGTTTGCCAGGTCGATGCGCGCAGTCACCGGCAGCGTCCCGTCGGTGATCAGCGAGGCGCGCTCGCCCAGGCCGGCGCCCAGCCGATGCACCTCCTCCAGCGAAAGCACGATCGCTGGCAGGTCGGCGGCCGCGGCCGGCTCGGCCGCGCCCACGCTCGCCCCGGCCAGCGCGCTCTGCGCCTCCAGGTGGGCGGCAAGCGTGTCGAGGAAGGCGGTCTCTGCGGTCACGGGTCGGTCAGGCGTAGCGCACCGCGCGCAGCGCGGCGTTGTTCGAATTGACGAGCTGCGCGAACAGGCGCCAGAACTCGTCCGGAGTGTCGACCCCGGCGCGCTGCGGCGCCGGGTCGGCGCTGTCGTGCGAGCGGATCAGCGCGACGAAGGCGATCGCGTTCGGGAAGTCGGCCACCGGCGCGGGCGCGGCGCTGAAATCGAAGCGCGCGAGCCGGTTGCCGCGCGCCGGTACGGTCACGTTGACCGCGTCGATCGGCGCGATCACCTGCCACTTGCTCGCGTCGAAGGGCGGCCCGGCCTGTCCCGCGGCAGCGCTCACCAGCGCGTTCGGCAGCGCCCAGAACAGCTCGACGTCGGCCGCGGTGTCTACGTTCTTCCGGTTATGCACGCGCACGTACACCACGTTGTCGCCGCCGTTGCCGCGCACCCGGTCGCCGGCGCGGTCGTCGGCCAGGTTGGCGAATTCCGCCACCGGGTCACCCGGGGCCGCGGGCACCACAATGATGTCCGGGCTGCGGCCGCCAAAGGCCACGCCGGCAAGCCGCCCGACGTCGTCCAGGCCGTCGCGGACGTAGAGGTCAGGCACGAAGGGGCGCACCGGCGCGATGCGCAGCGCCACGCGGCGCTCGTTGCGCAGCAGGGTGCGCATCACCGTCGGCGCACCGGCGCCGACGATCGGATCCACGCCCGGCGGCGTGGTCACCAGCGCCAGCAGCGCCACGTGGCTGCCCAGGCTGGCCGGCGGCTGCCACTCGAAGCGCGCCACCGCCGGCTGGTTCGGGCCGATCGTGCGCAAGGTCTGCGCGCGGCCGGCGCGCTGCCAGGCCGCCGCCGGCGCGGCCGGTGCCGCGGCGGGCGCGGGCAGCGGGTCGGCCTCGAAGTTCGCCCAGAAGTCGGCCTGCAGGTCGGGCAGCGGATCCGCGTTCGGATTCGCCGGCGGCGCCGGGCTGGGCGCGAAATACAGATGCACCGTGGCCTGCGGCACCGGCCGCCAGCCGCAGGAATGCACCTGCACGTAGACCACGTTCGGCTCGCCGGCGGCCACCGCCTTGGTCGGCAGGCTTTCGTCGAACTCGACCGGGTCGAGCACGTCCTCGAAGAAGCGGAAGGGCTCGTGGTCCACCCGGATGTCGAAGGCTTCGCGGTCGGTGAAGCGCACGGCGTTCAGCGGAAAGCGCGGGTCGCCGCCGAGCCGCAGGGCGTTGCCGGCCGCCGGCGCGGCGTTCAGCGTGGCCGGCGGGATGCGCGGGTAGGACAGGCCGTCCTCGATCGCGGTCTGGCGGATGTACAGCCTCGCCTCGGGGCCGCCCGCCGGCACGCCGGCCGGCTGCGCCGCGGTGATGTCGCAGGCATGCATGCCGCGGCCGAAGGTGGCGGCCATGAGCCGCGTGCGCGCCACGCTCTCGGGCGAATTGGGGACCACGCCGGCGCCGGTACGCGCCGGCAGGCGCACGATCTTCAGGTCCTCCACCAGCGCCAGCGGCAGGATCGCCGGGCCGTCCGGCTGGCCGGTGGGAATGCCGGAGAAGCGCGCCCAGACCGGCGCGAAGCCGGGCACGGGCGCATTCGCCGCGCCCGCCGGGCGCCGGCGCGGCAGGTTGCGGATCGCGAACACCCCGGCCAGGGCGCCGGCATAGAGCACCTGGGAAGCCGCGGCGCCGGGCTGCGGATCGAAGGCCAGGCTGGTGACCGGACCAGGCGGCAGGCGCACCGCGACCGACCCGGCGGGCGGCGCAGGCGGGCCGGCAACCAGCGCCAACCCGGTGATCTCGGCCCAGTTCGCGCCCCGGTCCAGGGTCAGGAACACCCTGCCCTGCTGGCCGGCGGCGGTCGTGGCGGTGCAGAAGGCGACATAGCGGTCGTCGGCCGGATGCACCGCGATGCGGGTGACGATGGCCCCGGCGGCGGCCGGCAGGTTGAAGGCGGTCCACGCGGTCGCCGCCGGCGGCGCGTTGATGCCGCGCAGGACGACCCCCTGCGTGGTGCCGATCCACCAGTCGGCGCCGCCGCCCGGCTCGTTGCCGAAGGCCACCGCGCTCGTGTCGCCGCCGCCGAACTGCGCCGCGGTGAAGCCGGCGAAGGTCCAGTTGTTGCCGAAGTCGGTCGAGTGGTACGCGCCGCCGTTGGCGCGGCCGCAGAGCACGCGCCCCACCGACGAGGGATGGTGCTCGACCACCGAGACGAACAGCGACGGGTGGGCCGGGTAGGCGATGCCGTTCTCGAGCAGGAAACCGTCGGCCTGGAACACGTCGTTCGGCGGGTCCTTGTCCGCATTCACCGGGGCGCGCGCGCCGCCGACGAAGGCGGCGGAGGCGGCGCCGACCACCGACAGGACCAGGCCGTTGCGCGGCGGCTGAGCCGCCGCCGGCGGGTTGCCCTGGAAGGGCGCGATGAAGCGGCGCGGGTCGCCGACCTCGAAGCTCATCTGCCCGCCGTCGCCGCCGAACACCGAATACCAGCTCTCGCCGCCGAAGCTGACGTAGGTGCCGTTGTCCTGCAGGCCGCCGCCGATCATCTGCGGGTAGGTCGGATGCACGCAGATGTCGTTGAACATCGCCGCGTTGATGCCGTGGCTGCGCTTGCGCCAGCCGCGGTCGGTGAGCGGCTGGCCCTGCACGATGTCCACCGCCATCGAGATACCGCCGTCGTTGGCCACCCAGAGCTTCTTCGGGTCGCCCGAGTCGAACAGCGCGGCGTGCTGGTCGGCGTGCTGGGCATGGTCGCCGCGGTCGTAGTTCAGCCAGTCGAGGATGCGCGTCCAGGTGTTGCCGAAGTCGGTGCTGCGGTAGATGTTCAGCGAACCGATGACCACGATCGCCGGATTCAGCGGGTGCACCTCGACGTAGAGCGCATACCAGCCGATCTGGCCCAGGTCCGTGATCGCCGCTGCCGGCGGGCTGCGCACGAACCAGGAGTTGCCCGCGTCCGGCGAATACCACACGCCGATCACCGCGTTGTTCGCGCAGGCCTCGCCGATCACGTAGAGATGGCTCGGCTGCGAGGCGCACACGCCGACGCGGATGCGGTCCCAGGTCATCGCCCCGACGGCGCACGGCGCGGGCAGGATGCCGCCGCCCAGCGGCCCGGCCCAGGCGGTCGCCAGCGGCGCGCGCTCGCGGTCGAAGACGCCGCGGAAGACGCCGACGGCGCCGATCGCGGCAATGAGCTGCACCCGGGTCGGGTGCTCCGGGTCGAAGTTGTCGTGCGCCACCACGTCGGTGGCGACCGAGCCCAGCGTTCCGACCGCAGGCAGGGCGCCGCTCACCGGCTCGCGCACGAAGGCGTTGGTCGTCGGCTCGCGCCGCCACAGCCCGGTGTGGGTGGCGAACCAGGCGCGCCGCCCCTCGCGGGGGTCGACCGCGATCCGTGCGCAGGAGTCCGCCGCGCCGGGATTCGCGCCGCCCGAACCGGAGGCCGGCCCGACCAGCGCCGCGCCGAGCGGCGTGCCTTCCACCCAGCGGAACAGCCCGCGCCCGGCCGGGTACTGGTTTGCCGCGACGACCGCGACGCCGTTGTCGCTGTGCTGCACCACCGGTTCGCCGCTGCCGATGTAGAGCACGGTCGG
>DATMWM010000368.1:0-15034 GCA_035562535.1 Rhodocyclaceae bacterium
CTCTGTAACCCTATGATCGTCAACGCATATTTCGGCTGTTAACGACAACGGCATTCATGCGATTGCCCTGGGCTTTCATGTCTTGGCTAGGTCGGGTCCGTGCCGGCGTTGCGGCCTTCGGAGTCCCGCTGCGGTCACTCCTGGGGCAGGCAATTGGCGTACATGCCTTCGCCTTGCAGTTCGACCCGCGCGCCCCGATCCTCGCGCCAGAGCGTGAGCACGCCGCAGCCGTAACGCTCGCCGGATCCGTCGGACGGCTCGGCTTCCAGTTCGAAGCGCATGCGGGCGATCTCGATGTGCGCGAATCTGCCGCCCGGCAGGTAGGTCACCGCGAACTGGCGGCCTTCGTCGCAGCGATAACGCACCGGCTGGGGCGGCGCGGGTGGCGGCGCGGCGCATCCCGCGACCACGACGACGGCGAACGGAAGCAGCGCGTTACGCATCCTCCCGCCGGTCGCCGCAGCCACCGCGCGCCGTACCGGCGGTCCGCCGATCGGCGCGAGCAGGCCGCGACCGTCGTTTCGGTTCGTCAGCACTGCCCCGCGCTGCAGCGCACCGCCCCGGTCTGCCCGGCGCCGGCGGCGCGCACCTCGACCAGCTGGCGCTCCAGATCCTCGACCCGGCGCATCAGCGCGGTCATGCGCGAATTCATCGCGCCGACGTTGAAGAAGGTCTCGTTGTCCGCCGGCGCGTCCAGCCTGGCCGAATAGCCCAGCCAGGAAGAATCGAACACCCGCACCTTGTTGAAGCCGAGGTCTTCCAGGACCTGGGCGGTCTGGGCGGCGCGCACGCCGCTCTGGCAATAGACGACGGTCTCTTTGTTCGGGTCGAGCCGGGCGTAGAGCTGCTTGAGCTCGTCGCGGCTCTTCAGCGACATGCCGGCGGTGTCGGCGACCTGGCGGCGCGCCAGCTTGTCCGGCGTGTCCGGGTCCTTCCAGTTCTGCTCGTAGGGGATGTTGAGCGCGCCCGGGATGTGCCCGCCGCGGATGGCGCGCACGTCCTCGCCGAGGTACTCCTTCGTCGTGCGGGCGTCGATCACCTGCACGTTCGCGTTCTTGAGCCTGGCGACCATCTCCTGGGTGGTGAGCGACACCGCGGGATTCGGCGCCAGCGTGACCTTCACCGGCGCCAGGCGCTGGTCCTCGGTCGAGAGCGGCTGGCCGGCGGCGCGCCAGCCCTCGATGCCGTCGTGGAACACGTGGGCCTTCTTCGCGCCGAAATACTGCAGCGCGTAGCGGCCGAAGTTGGCCGAAGCCGAGCCCCGGTTGCCGTAGACGACGATCTCCTTGTTCAGGTCGATGCCGGCCTCGCCGAGGATCTTCTCGATCCTGTCCCTGGCGATGAAATCCTCGGTGTTCGGGTCGCGCAGCACGCTGCCGGCATCGCCGATGGTGACCGCGCCCGGGATGTGGCCCTTGCGATATTCGGGCACCGAACGGACGTCCCACAGGATCGCCCCGCGCCTGGCCGCCTCGGCGACGAAGGCGGCATCCACGATCGCCCCTGCCCGCGCCCCGGCGGCGGCCAGCAGGCCGGCGGCCGCGGCGATCAGTGCCCATGTCAATCGGATCATCTTTCTCCTCCTCGAATGTGGCGCAACGCGTGCGTGTCCTGCACAGACAGGAAAATCAGCGCGCGGTTTCCGCCCGGCGCAGGCGGCCGAACAGGGCGATGCACAGGATCGCCGCGATCACCGCCGGCCAGTTGCCGAGCCGCACGAACGGTGTCGACCCGGCGTAGCCTCGGACCTCGACCACCAGCGCGTCCGCGGTAAAGCCCGGCAGGCGGCCGATGATCTCGCCGCGCGGGCCGACCGCGGCAGTCACCCCGGTGTTGGTGGCGCGCAGCATGACCCGCCCGGTCTCCAGGGCGCGCATGCGGGCGATCTGCAGGTGCTGGGGCGGGGCCAGGGAATCGCCGAACCAGGCCACGTTGGACAGGTTCACCAGCAGCGTGGCCTCGGGCAGGGCGCGGATGATCTGCTCGCCGAAGACGTCCTCGTAGCAGATGTTCACCGCCACCTTCTGGCCCGCCAGGCGCATCGGCGGCTGGATGTCCGGCCCGCGCGAGAAGTCGGACATCGGAATGCGCAGGATCGCCAGGGTCCAGGCGAAACCAGGCGGGACGAACTCGCCGAAGGGCACCAGATGGACCTTGTCGTAGCGCTGCAGCGGCGCGGCGCCGGTGCCGATCGCGCTGTTGAAGTAGCGCCCCTGCCCGTCGCGCACCATGGTGCCGAGCAGCAGGTCGCTGCCCTCGCCGGCCGCCTGCGCGAGCCGGGCGAGGTAGCCCTGGGGGATCTCGTCCAGCGTGAGCGGCAGGGCGGTCTCGGGCAGGACCAGCAGCCGCGCCGGATGCGCGCGCGCCAGATCCAGGTAGGTGTCCAGCGACTTCGCCAGCAGGTCGGGGCGCCATTTCAGGCTCTGCTCGATGTTGCCCTGAAGCAGGCCGACCTTCACCGGCTCGCCGGCCGGCTCGGTCCACTCCACCGATCGAAGCGCCCAGCCGGCCGCAAGCAGCAGCATGGCGGCCGCCAGCATGCCCGCCTTCGCGGGCCGACTCGCCGACCGCAGCAGGCCGAGCGCCGCGCCCAGCCAGGCCAGGGCGAACGAGACGCCGTAGACGCCGACAATCGGCGCCAGGCCGGCAAGCGGACTCGGCGGCGACTGGGAGTAGCCGATCGCCAGCCAGGGAAAGCCGGTCAGCGCCCAGCCGCGCAGCCATTCGGCGAGCGTCCAGGCGCCCGCCGCCAGCAGCGCGTCGCGCCAGGCCGTGCCGGTCGAAAGCCGGGCGAACAGCCAGGCGGCGAGCGCCGGAAACGCGGCGAGCAGCGCGCAGAACAGGACGGTGGCGAGCGCGGCCAGCGGCGCCGGCATGCCGCCGAAGGTGTGCAGGCTGACGTAGACCCAGGACACCCCGGCCAGGAACAGGCCGAAGCCGAAGAGGAAGCCGGACCGGGCGGCGCGCGCCGGGGTCGCCTCCGCGCGCCAGAGCGCGACCGCGCCGCCGAGCGTCAGCGGCAGCAGGAAGAACAGTTCGAACGGGGCGTAGGCGAGTACCGAGGCGGCGCCGAGGAGGAACGCAGCCGGCAGCCGCAGGGCGGGCGGGATCAACTTCAGGATTCTGCCGGACGCTCGGCCGGACGGTTATCCACCAGCAGCGTATGCACGCGCCGGCTGTCGGCGCGCAGGACCTGGATGCGCAAGCCCTCCAGCACGATGGTCTCGCCGCGCTTGGGCAGGCGCCCGAGGTGGTGGATGACCAGGCCGCCGACGGTGTCGTAATCCTGGTCGCTGAATTCGGTGCCGAAGGCGGCGTTGAAGTCGGCGATCTCGGTGGTCGCCTTGACCCGGTAGCGGCCGGACTGGTCAAGCAGGATGTTGTCCGCGGTCTCGTCGAAGTCGTATTCGTCCTCGATCTCGCCGACGATCTGCTCGAGCACGTCCTCGATGGTCACCAGGCCGGACACGCCGCCGTACTCGTCGACCACGATCGCCATGTGGTTGCGGCTGACGCGGAACTCGCGCAACAGTACGTTCAGGCGCTTGGACTCCGGGATGAACACCGCCGGTCGCAGCATGTCGCGGATCTCGAACTCCCGGCCGGAGAAGTAGCGCAGCAGGTCCTTGGCGAGCAGGATGCCGAGGATGTCGTCCTTGTTCTCGCCGGTCACCGGGAAGCGCGAGTGCGCGGTCGAGATCACCTTGTCGATGAACTGCTCGGGCGCCTCCTCGATCGAGATCGTCTCCATCTGGGCGCGCGGCACCATCACGTCGCGCACCTGCATGTCGGACACCTGCAGCGCGCCCTCGATGATGGTCAGCGCGTCGGCGTCCAGGAGGTTGCGTTCGTAGGCCGAGTGCAGCAGTTCGATCAGCTGCTCGCGATCCTCGGGTTCCCGCAGCAGAAAGGCGGAAAGGCGCTCAAGCAGCGATGGGCGACTCGGGGATGGCTCCATGTAGCGGGGGAAGGGTGAAGAGTCAGGGGTGAGGAGCTTCGGCGCGCGCCTACCCTCCTCACTCCTTACTCCTCACGACTCGCTTGCGTAGGGATCGGGATAACCCAGAACGGCCAGGATCTCGCGTTCTTTCTGCTCCATCGACGCCGCGTCGGCGTCGGTTTCGTGGTCGTAGCCCTGCAAATGCAGCATACCATGCACGATCAGGTGCGCAAAATGGGCCTCCGGGGCCTTGTCCTGCTGCGCGGCCTCGCGCAGTACCACGGGCGCGCAGACGACCAGGTCGCCGGCGGTGTCCGGCGGCGGCGCGTAGGGAAAGGACAGCACGTTGGTCGGGTTGTCCTTGCCGCGATAGCGGGCGTTGAGTTCCCGTCCCTCGGCCTCGTCCACGAAGCGCACGGTCACCTCGGCCGGGCCCTGCACGGCGGCCCGGACCCAGCGCCGCACCCGGGGCCGATCGGGCAGGCCGGGTCCGCTGTCGGCGTACTGGACCGAGAGCGAAAGCCTAGGCGCCTTCGGCCTTCCGGGCTTCGTGCTTCTCATAGGCGGAGACGATGCGCGCCACCAGCGGGTGCCGGACCACATCGTCGGACTGGAACTCGGTGAAGGCGATGCCGCGCACGCCGCGCAGAATCTCGCGCGCTTCGACCAGACCGCTGCGCTGGCCGCGCTGCAGGTCGGTCTGGGTGACGTCGCCGGTGATCACCGCCCTGGCGCCGATGCCGATGCGCGTGAGGAACATCTTCATCTGCTCCGGCGTGGTGTTCTGGGCCTCGTCCAGGATGATGAAGGCGTGGTTCAGCGTGCGCCCGCGCATGTAGGCCAGAGGCGCGATCTCGATGGTCTGCCGCTCGAACAGCTTGGCCACCCGGTCGAAGCCCATCAGGTCGTAGAGCGCGTCGTAGAGCGGCCGCAGGTAGGGATCGACCTTCTGCGCGAGATCGCCGGGCAGGAAGCCCAGGCGCTCGCCGGCCTCGACCGCGGGGCGGGTCAGCACGATGCGCGCCACCTGCTCGCGCTCGTGGGCGTCGACTGCCGAGGCGACCGCCAGATAGGTCTTGCCGGTGCCGGCCGGGCCGATGCCGAAGGTGATGTCGTGCTCCTGGATCTGGCGCAGGTACTGGACCTGGCGCGGCGTGCGTCCGTGCAGGTCGCTCTTGCGGGTGAGCAGCGCCGGGGCCGGCTGTTCGGCCTGGCTGAGGTTCGCCAGTTCCACTAGGCCGAGCTGGATGTCGTCCACGGTGAGGTGGTCGGCCGCCGCGCCGTAGAAATGCTCCAGCGCGCGGGCGGCCCGCTGGGTCTGCCCCGGGTGGCCGTGCAGGGTGAAATGCTCGCCGCGGCGGGCGATCGCGACGTCGTAGGCGGTCTCGATCTGGCGCAGGTTCTCGTCCAGCGCGCCGCACAGGTTGGCCAGCCGCTGGTTGTCCACCGGCCGCAGGTCGAGTTCCAGGGCGCGGGGCCTCAAGCCGGCAGTCTGCCGCGCAGGCTGTGGGGCAGCGCGCCGGCGATCACGACGTCGGCGTAGCGGCCGACCAGGGCCGCCGGGCCGGCGAAATTGACCACCCGGTTGTTCTCGGTTCGCCCCGCGAGTTCGCGCGCATCCTTGCGCGACGCGCCCTCGACCAGCACCCGCTGGCGGGAGCCGACCATGGACTCGCTGACGGCGAACGCCTGCGCCTCGATGCGCCGCTGCAGCCGCGACAGGCGTTCCAGCTTGACCGCCTGCGGGGTGTCGTCCGGCAGGTCCGCCGCCGGGGTGCCGGGGCGCGGACTGAACAGGAAGCTGAACGAGCCGTCGAAGCCGACCTCGTCGATCAGCTTCATGGTCAGATCGAAGTCGGCGTCGGTCTCGCCCGGAAAGCCGACGATGAAATCGGAGGAGATCGAGATGCCCGGCCGGGCCTGGCGCAGCCGGCGCACGATCGACTTGAATTCGAGCACGGTGTAGCCGCGCTTCATCGCCGCCAGAATCCGGTCGGAGCCGGACTGCACCGGCAGATGCACCTGCCCGGCCAGCGCCGGCACGCGCGCGTAGGCGTCGACCAGCCGCTGGCCGAATTCGCGGGGGTGGGAGGTGGTGAAGCGGATGCGCTCGATCCCCGGAATGCCGGCGACGGTCTCGATGAGCAGGGCCAGGTCGGCCGTATCGCCGTCGTCCATGGCGCCGCGATAGGCATTCACGTTCTGCCCGAGCAGGGTCACCTCGCGCACACCCTGCTCCGCCAGTCCCGCCACCTCGGCGAGCACGTCGGCCAGCGGCCGCGACACCTCGTCGCCGCGGGTGTAGGGCACCACGCAGAAGCTGCAGTACTTGCTGCAGCCCTCCATGATCGAGACGAAGGCGGAGGCCCCGTCGACGCGCGCCGGCGGCAGGCTGTCGAACTTCTCGATCTCCGGGAAGCTCACATCGACCTGGGGCCGGCCGCTTTCGCGCCGCCGCGCGATCAGTTCCGGCAGGCGGTGCAGGGTCTGCGGGCCGAACACCAGGTCGACGAAGGGCGCGCGGGCCACGATCGCCGCGCCCTCCTGGCTCGCCACGCAGCCGCCCACGCCGATCAACAGCGCCGGGTTGCTGCGCTTGAGGTGGCGCACGCGGCCCAGGTCGTGGAAGACCTTTTCCTGGGCCTTCTCGCGTATCGAGCAGGTGTTGAAGAGGATGACGTCGGCCTGGGCCGGATCGTCGGTCTTCTCCATTCCCTCGGTGGCGGCGAGCACGTCGGCCATCCTGGCCGAGTCGTACTCGTTCATCTGGCAGCCGAAGGTTCGGATGAAGACCTTTTTCCCCATCGGGTCGGCGGCTGGGCGGCTAGCGCGGCTCGCCCGGGGCGAGGATCCAGATGCGGGCGACGTCCCCGTTCTCGTCCTGCAGGTAGCGCACCGGGGCGTCCGCCCGGACGGCCAGGGGCTGGACGACGCGGTTCTGGGCGTCGCGGATCTGCGCTCCGGGTGCCAGGCGCAGCACCTCGCCGTCCAGGGCGACGAACCCGTCCTGGGGCGGCACCATGACTGCGCTCCGGGCCTCCAGCGGAATCGGCCGGCTGACTGCCGGCGGGAGCGGCGGCGGCTCCACGGGCATGGACATGAGAGTCTCGATCACGGTGCTGATGATGGACGGGATGAGCGGGTTCATGAGGTCTTACCTCGATCTTCGGGATTATAGGACAAGCGCCGCGGCGCCCGCCGGCTCAGCGCGGCAGGTCGCCGAGCGTGAAATAGAAGGTGGCGCCCGCCTCCGGCGCTGCCTCGGCCCAGATCCGGCCCTTGTGGCGGTCGACGATGCGCTTGACCACCGCCAGGCCAACGCCGGTGCCCGGAAACTCGGCGTCGGTGTGCATGCGCTGGAACACGCCGAACAGCCTGCCGGCGTAGCGCATGTCGAACCCCGCACCGTTGTCGCGGACATAGATGACCGGTTTGCCGTCCTGCTGGAGTGTGCCGATTTCCACTAACGGCTGCGCATTCTTGGAACTGAACTTGAAGGCGTTATCGACCAGGTTGGTCAGCGCCAGGTGGAGCATGGTCTGGTCGCCGACCACCCGGGGCAGTTCGCCGATCCGGACCGTGACCGCCGGGTAGGACTCGCGCAGATCGTCGACGATGGCGCGGACCAGGGTGGCGAGGTCGACCTGGCTGCGCTGCAGTTCGGTCCGGCTGATCCGGGAGAAGCCGAGGATGTCGTCGATCAGCTGTCCCATCTTGTTCGCGTTGCGGATCACGCGGTCGAGCAGGGCGCGCCCTTCCTGGGACAGGTGGGCGGCCTCGGTTTCCTGGAGGATGTGCGAGAAGCCGTTGATCGAGCGCAGCGGCGCCCGCAGGTCGTGGGACACGGAATAGGAGAAGGCCTCCAGCTCCTTGTTGGCGTATTCCAGGTCGGCGGTGCGTTCGGCCACGCGCTGCTCCAGGCTCTCGTTCAGCTCGCGGATGGCCGCCTCGGAGCGCACGCGCTCGGTGACGTCGCGCAGGATCACGGTGAAGAAGTGGCCCTCCTCGAGGTGCAACTGGGAGATCGAGGCCTCCACCGGAAACTCCTCGCCGTTGCGCCGCAGGCCGTGCACGTGGCCAAGGCTGCCCATGCGCCGGGTGGTGACGTCGGTCCCGCGGAACGCTTCGATATGGCCGCGGTGGGCCGCGCGCAGGCGTTCCGGGATCAGGCTGTCCATGGGCTGGCCGATCACATCCTCGGCGGCGTAGCCGAACATCTGCTCGGCCGCGGCATTGAACAGGGTGATCCGCTGGTCCTTGTCTATCGTGATCACGGCGTCCATCGCCGAGCCGATGATCCCGGACAACTGGGCCTCGCTGCGCCGCGCCAGCTGCTCGGCCCGCTTGTGCGCCGTGATGTCGTTGTAGGAGGCGACCACGGCATACGGCTTGTCGGCACCCGGATGGAACAGCGGCTGGGTGTTGACCGAGACCCATACCGGCTCGCCGTCGGGCCGCCGGATTCCCATCACGATCCCGCGCTGCGGCCGGCCGGTCTTGAGCGACAACATGGCGGGCGCACCGTTGGAAGGGAACGGACGGCCGTCTTCGCGGCACACCTCCAGGCTGGGACCGAACGGATTGGTCCCGAGCATCTCCTCGCGGGACAGGCCCAGGATCAACTGGGCGGCCGCGTTGCAGGTCACCACCCGGCCGGCCGCATCATGCAGCACCACGCCCTCCGCCAGCGCGGCCACCAGCAGCCGGAACCGCTCTTCGCTGGCGCGCAGCGACATCTCGGCCTGCTTGCGCGCCGTGATGTCCACGTAGCCGATGTAGACCGCCGGCTCGCCGTTGAAGTCCGCCCGGCGACCGGAGACCATCACCCAGAACACCTTCCCGCCGGCCCCCCTGACCGAAAACTCCATGTCGTTGAACTGGCCGTCGTTCTTCAGACGGTTGAGCGCCACCTCGCGCAGCGTCGGGTCGATCTCGAACTCCGAGGCCAGGCGGCCGACGACCTCCTCGCGGGTCATGGCGAAGGTACGCTGGAAGCTGTCGTTCACATAGCGGATCACGCCCTCGAGGTAGGACACGATGCACAGCGGCACCGGACTCGATTCGGCGATCGAGCGGAAGCGGTGCTCGTTCTCCCGCAGCGCCTCGACGATCTTGCGCCGTTCCGTGATGTCGGCCACCAGGCCGTCGACCCGGGCGACGTTGCCGGCGGCGTCCTTGATCATCCAGAACCGGTCCTGCACCCAGCGGACCTTGCCGTCGGCGCGCCTGACCCGGTACTGCACGTCCACGGTGCCGTTGCGGCTGAGCACGTCCTGCCAGGCCGCGTAGTCCGCCCGCTCCTTCTCGATCATCAGATCCTTCCAGAGTCCGGGCCGGGCGTAGAACTCGGCGGGCGGGTAGCCGAACAGCTTCTCCGAGGCCGGGCTGACGAAGAAGAAGCGGCTGCAGTCCGGGGCGCCGGAATAGACCACCTCCTCCACGTTCTGCAGCACGCTGTAGAGCCGCGCCTGACTGTCCTCCATGGAACGGCGCTGGTCGGCCAGCGCGTCCAGCATGGCGTTGAACCGGTGCGCCACCTCCACGAGTTCCCGCGGCCCGGTTTCCGCCACGCGCACGTCCACCCGGCCCTCCCCGACCGCCCGGGCCGCCTGGGCGATGCGGCCGATCGGATACTCGATGCGGCGCATCAGGAGCAGGCCGAAGGCCAGGATCAGCAGAAAGATCGACCCGCCCAGGATGACATGGGTGGCGGCGTAAGGCCGCGCGTGCGCCGCGATCTCGGCGGCGGGAATGCCTGCATAGACGGTCCAGTCGGTGCCGGCCACCGGCGCGAAGGCGTAGAGCCGCTCGATGCCGTCGGCGCCGGCCGCGATCGCCGCGCCTTCACGTCCGGCGGGCAGCGCGACCCGGCCCAGCGGCGTGGCGCTGACGTCGCTGCCCAGATAGCGGTCGGGCTCGGCCGAACGCGCCAGGACGATGCCGCGGCCGTCCATCAGGCCGACCATCACCTTGGCGGGGTGCGACAGCCGGCTGGCGATCGGATGGAAGCGGACGAGATCGACCGTTCCCACGATCTGCCCGCGCACCGCGCCGTCGTCGCCGCGAACCGGCTGGAACAGCGGCACCACCCAGGAGCCGCTGATCGGGCTGCGCAGCACGCGGCCCACGGTGAAGCGGCCTTCGGCCAGGGCGTGCGCGAACCCCGAGTGTTCCTCCGCCTTCACCGGCCCGGACAGGGGAATGGCCGAACACACGACCTGGCCGGCCGCGTCCACCGTCAGCAGGTTGTGGAACATGCCATTGACCAGCGGCAGGGCGGCAAACGAGGGATCGCATGCCGTGCCGTCCATCGCCCGAACGCCGGGCCGGGCCGCGAGCCGGCTGAGCAGTTTCTCGGATTCCACGAGGTAGCGCTCGACGTCGGCCCGGGAGACCGCCACGAGGTCGCGCGCCAGCGCCTCCTCCCGGGCGCGCGCTTCCTGGTAATAGCCGACGACCTCAAAGCCCAGCCAGGCGGCGATCGGCACGCTCAGGACGATCAGCACCAGATACAACTGGGTGCGCAGCGTCCAGCGCCCGGCGCGGGTCCGCCTGCCGACAACCGTCGGAACGAAGGCCCTCATGCGGGCTCCGTTGTCCCGAACCCGGTCGTTATCGGCGTCGATGCGAAGTTCACTCCCTGTCCGCTCATGATCAATTATGCGCAGGCGCCCCGGCCGTGGGAAGCGCGCGGGCGCCGCAGCGACGCCCGGTGTTCCGGCGCGACGCTCTCCTCCGCCCAGGCAAGGCGCGAGTCCTATTACGGCGCAGGGGGCCCGGACAAGAGCCGGCCGCCGGGCGCCACCGGACTCGCGACAACTCGCGAGGCAAGCGCTTGATCGGTCTAGGCGAATTCTGCTACATTTGCGCGCTTTCCCGGGGTGATGTAGCTCAGCCGGTTAGAGCGACGGATTCATAATCCGTAGGTCGAGGGTTCAAGTCCCCCCATCACCACCAAGAATTAGTCCGAACCGGCGTCGTAGGGCAGGCTGTTGCGCCCGCCGCGAGAGCGCCGCCATCCGTTCCCATCCGCAGGGCAGCGATCATGGACTTCGATCTGGTCATCGTCGGCGCGGGACTGGCCGGCGCCAGCCTGGCGGCGGCGCTGCAGGGCAGCCGCTACCGGATCGCGGTGGTCGAAGGCCGCGCACCTGCCGCCGCCAGCGATGGCTGGGACACCCGCATCTACGCGATCAGCCCGGCCAACGTGGCCTTCCTGCGCGAGATCGGCGTCTGGGGCCACCTGGACGCCTCCCGGCTCGCGCCGGTCTTCGACATGGAAGTCCATGGCGACCGCCATGCCCGGCTGGACTTCTCGGCCTACGCCGCGGGCGTGGCGGAACTGGCCTGGATCGCCGAGTCCGGCCAGATCCAGCGGGAACTCTGGGAAAGGATCCGGCGCCAGGCCAACGTCCGGCTGCTCTGCCCCGCCCGCCCCGAATCGCTGGAAATCGGCGCCGGCTCCGCCGAACTGCGGTTGGCGGACGGGGAGCGCATCTCCGCCCGCCTGGTCGTTGCCGCGGACGGCGTGGATTCCTGGGTGCGCAGCCGAGCGGGCATCGCGGCCGATGTCCGGCCCTACGGGGAACTCGGGGTGGTGGCGAATTTCGGCTGCGAACGGCCGCATCGCAACACGGCCTTCCAGTGGTTTCGCGAGGACGGCGTGCTCGCCTACCTGCCGCTGCCGGGCGAGGCGATCTCCATCGTCTGGTCGGCACCGGAGGCGCGCGCCCGGGAACTGCTCGGCCTGCCACCCGAAGTTCTGGCCGAAACCGTGGCGGCGGCAGGACAGCACCGCCTGGGCGGGCTGCGGCTGCTGAACGGCGCCGCAGGCTTTCCCCTGCGGCTGATGCGTCCCGCGCGCACGGTCGGCCACCGCGTGGCGCTGATCGGCGATGCTGCCCACGCGATCCATCCGCTCTCCGGGCATGGCATCAACCTCGGCTTCCAGGATGCCAGGGTGCTCGCCCAGACCCTGGGGACGCTGCCGGAGTACCGCGACTGCGGCGCCGAGCCGGAACTGCGCCCCTACGAGCGGGCGCGCGCCGAAGAGGTGCTAGCGCTGCAGACGGCCACCCATGCCCTGAACCGCCTGTTCCGCCCGGACTTCGCGCCGCTCGCCTGGCTGCGCAACCTGGGCCTGAACCTCACCAATCACCTGCCGGTCGTACGCGACATGCTGGTACGCTACGCGCTGGGTTGAGCCGTTCCACCACCATCCGACTGGAGAAGCCATGCTGAAACACCTCGCCGCGGCAATGATCGCCTGCGCCGCCCTGATTGCCGGAACCGCGTTCGCGGACGAGGCCTCGATCAAGAAAGCCGTGGAGGCGATCTTCCCGGGTGCGAAGGTCGACTCGGTGAAGAAGACCACCTACCTGGGCCTGTACGAGGTGCGCGCCGGCGGCGAGCTGATCTACACCGACGAGAAGGTCACCTACATCATCACCGGGGACATCATCGAGGCCAAGACCAAGAAGAACCTCACCCAGGAGCGGATCAACAAGCTCTCCCAGATCAACTTCGCCGACCTGCCGCTGGATCTGGCGGTCAAGCAGGTGCGCGGCAGCGGCAAGCGGGTGATCGCCACCTTCGAGGACCCGAACTGCGGCTATTGCAAGAAGCTGGCGAAGGACATGCAGAGCATGAACGACGTCACCATCTACACCTTCCTCTACCCGATCCTGTCGCCGGACTCGACCGAGAAGTCCAAGGCGATCTGGTGCTCGGCCGACCGGGTCAAGGCCTGGAACGACTGGATGGTCAATGGCGTCTCGCCCACGGGCAAGACCGACTGCAACGCGCCGATCGAGAAGGTGGTCGAGATCGGGCAGAGGCTCAACATCCGCGGCACCCCGACCATCTTCCTGTCCAACGGGTCGCGCCTGCCCGGCGCCGTGCCGCTCGCCCGGCTCGAACAGGAAATGGCCTCGGCGGCCGCCGGCAAGTAGCCGACCCGCCGCACCCCAGCCGGCTGGACGCATGAACCGGACACACGGCCGCCCGCCGCGCAGCGGACTGCGCCGCCCGCTGCTCGCCCTGGCGCTCGCGCTGCTGGCCGCCGTGACCGGCGCGCCGCAGGCGGCCGAACCGGGCGCGCGCCCGCGCATCGGCCTGGTGCTCGGCGGCGGCGGCGCCCGCGGCGCCGCCCACATCGGCATCCTGGAAGTGATGGAGCGGCTGCGCGTCCCGGTGGACTGCGTGGCCGGCACCAGCATGGGCTCGCTGGTGGCCGGCGTTTATGCCGTCGGGCTGACTCCTGCGGAGATGCTGGAGAAGCTGGCGCCGGTGGACTGGAACGCGCTGTTCGCCGACAACCCCGACAGCGCGGACATGAACTACCGCACCCGGCGGCTGGCGCAGCGCTTCTATCCGAAGCTCGAACTCGGGGTAACCGACAAGGGCGTGGAACCGCTGACCGGCGTGGTCGCCGGCCAGAAGATCAAGCTGTTCTTCAACATGATGGTCGGCGACGACCGGGGCCAGCGCACGATCGAGACGCTGCGCCTGCCGGTCTCGATCCTCGCCACCGACATCGGCACCGGCGAGCGGGTGGTGCTGCGCGAAGGCAGCCTCTCGGCGGCGATGCGCGCCAGCATGTCGGTGCCCGGCCTGCTCGACCCGGTCAAGATCGACAGCCACTACCTGGTCGACGGCGGCCTGGTCGATAACGTCCCGATCGGCGAGGCGCGCAGCCGCTGCAATGCCGACGTGGTCATCGCTATCGACGTGGGCACACCGCTGATGAAGCCCCAGGAGGTGACCAACATCCTGGCGGTGGCCGGCCAGATGGTCAACATCCTCACCAACCAGAACGTGGTGGCCTCGCTCGCCACGCTCAGGCCCGGCGACGTGTTCATCCAGCCGGACCTGAGCGGCATCACCGCGGGCGATTTCCCGCGCTATCTGGAGGCGGTGGAGCGCGGCCGCAAGGCCGCCGAGGCCGCTTCCGACCAGCTCGCCCGCTACGCCGTGAGCCCGGAGCAATACGCCGCCTGGCGCGCGGACGTCCGGATGCCGGAGCGTCCCGTCCCGCGGGTCGACGAGATCCAGATCGCCGAGACGAAACATGTCAATCCGGAGGCGATCGAGCGGCTCGTAGAGGTCAAGCCCGGCGAGCCCGTGGACACGCAGACGCTGAACAAGAGCATGCAGTCCATCTACGGCGAGGGCTATTACCAGGGGGTGGACTATGCGCTGATCAGCTCCCGCGAGCGCAACATCCTCAGGATCACCCCGGTGGAGAAGTCCTGGGGGCCGGACTACCTGCTGTTCGGCATGAACCTGAGCTCGAACGTCGGCTCGTGGTCGGCCTACAATCTGCGCGCGGCCTACCGCCGCACCTGGCTGAACAGCTACGGCGGCGAGTGGCTGAGCGGGGTGCAGGTCGGCGAGGACTCGCGCATCTTCACCCAGTTCTACCAGCCGCTGGATCCGGGCCAGCGGTTCTTCGTCCAGCCGAGCGTGTTCGCCGGCCGTTCGCTGCGGGATGTCTACCAGGACAACAACCGCATCAGCGAATACACCGTGGACCAGTACAGCGCGACCCTGGCCGCGGGCATCAATTTCGGCACGGTCGGCCAGGCCAGGCTGGGCTACGAGTACACCCGGGCGCAGGCCGAGCTGACCACCGGCGTCCCCGGCTCGCTTCCCCAGGGCAGGAACACGGTCCGCGGCTGGACCGCGGTACTCGACCTCGAGCAGTTCGACCGCCTGTTCTTCCCGACCCGTGGCTGGGCCGTGCTGGGCGATGTGCTGTACGACCAGGCGGACGACTACACCCGGGGGAACTTCAATGCCTCGCTCGCCTACCCGTTTTCCGGCTTCGTCCTGAACGGCCGGGTGCGCGCCGCCGGTTCGCTGACCGGCACGCTGCCGCCCTACAACGCGGTGTCGCTGGGCGGCCCGTTCAACATGGCCGGCTATGCCAAGGACCAGATCTCCGGCGACGCGCTCGCCTACGGCTCGATGCGGCTGGAGCGGATCGTGGGCAAGATGCCCCTGGGCCTGACCGGCGACCTGCGCATCGGCGCCTCGGGCGAGGCCGGCAAGGTCAATGGCCGGTACACCGAGACCAATCTCGACGGCTGGCTG
>DATMWM010000369.1:0-3770 GCA_035562535.1 Rhodocyclaceae bacterium
CACGCCGAGCACGGCGTCGATGATGGTCACGTTGGTGATCACCAGGTCGGGCGCGCCGCCGGCGCGGGTGATCTGGTTGTCCATGCCCATGCCTTCGCGCAGGCTCTTGCCGCCGCCGAAGACGATCTCGTCGCCGGGCGCACCGCGCAGGTCGCGCTCGATCTCGACGTACAGGCCGGTGTCGCCGAGGCGGATGCGGTCGCCGACCGTGGGGCCGAACAGTCCGACGTATTCGTTTCTGGAGATGGTTGCCATCGGGATCCTCGCGTGGGATGTGCTGCGGACTCGGCGTTACTTCGCAGGCGGCGAGCGGAAGCCGCGCTTGGCGGCCGACGCGATCGCCTCGCTCTTGCGCGCCTCGGCGGTCTTGCCGGTGGTGGCGCCGTCGACGAGGTTGTTGAAGCCGTACACGGCGCGCTTGCCGAGGTAGGGCACCAGGTTCACCTCGCGCTCGTCGCCCGGTTCGAAGCGGATCGCGGTCGACGCCGGGATGTTCAGGTGCTGGCCGAAGGCGGCGGCGCGGTCGAACTCGAGCGCGCCGTTTACCTCGAAAAAGTGGAAGTGCGAGCCGACCTGCACCGGGCGGTCGCCGGTGTTGCGCACCTTGAGCGTGGTGACCGGCAGTGCGTCGTGAAAGGAGATCGGTTCCGCGCGGCACACGTAGCCGCCGACCGGGACTTTCGCCGTCGCCGGATCGACGTCGGGCGCGAGGCTGGGAAAACTCTTGACCGCGGCCATGGTTAAGCTCCTTTCGCGGTGGTCACTGGATCGGGGTGTGCACGGTGACGAGGCGGCTGCCGTCGGTGAACACCGCCTCGATCTGGACCATCGGAATGAGATCGGCCACGCCGTCCATCACGTCGTCCTTGGTGAGCGTGGTGCGCGCTTCCTTCGTCACCTCCTCGATGGTCTTGCCGGCGCGCGCGCCGTCGAGCGCGGCCGCGGAAATGACGGCCACGGCCTCCGGGTAGTTGAGCTTGATGCCCTTTGCCTTGCGCTTGAGTGCGACCTCGGCCAACATGTAGACGAGAAGCTTGTCCAACTCCCTTGGCGTGAGTTGCATGAAAAGTCCCCCTGGTTATTGGCGACCGACCGACGGTCGCACGCACGGTACCTGACTCGCCTCGACCGAGTCAATATCCGATCCACTTATTTTTCTCTCGCGTGAACAAATGAGTGACAAGGAAGCGCAGTCCCCTTCGAACCCGGCGCCGGCATCGGACCGGGCCATCCTGCTCATCGTTGCCGCCTACGCGCTGGCGTTCGTGGTGTTCGGGCTCGCCGTCGATGGTCCGGCCCAGGTCGCGCGCGGCCTGGCGACGATCATCACCTCGCGCGACACGCTGCTCACCGACTACTTCGGCATCGGCGGGATCGGCGCGGGCTGCGTCAATGCCGGCCTGCTGACCCTGAGCGCCTGCTTCGTCTACTACCGCACCGGCGCGAAGATGACCGGCGCGGCGGTCGCATGCCTTTTCCTGGTGCTCGGCTTCGCGCTGTTCGGCAAGAACCTGCTGAACGTCTGGCCGATCGTGATCGGCGTTGCGCTGTACGCCCGTTTCAGGGGCGAGACGTTCTCGACCCACATCAACACCGCGTTCTTCGGCGCCGCGCTGGCGCCGATCTTCTCCGAGATCCTGTTCAGCAGCACCCTCGCGCCGGCGGTGGCCGTCCCGCTGGCCATCGGCACCGGGCTGGCCATCGGGTTCGTGCTGGCGCCCGCGGCGGCTCAACTCTTCAAGGCGCACATGGGTTTCAGCCTGTACAACATGGGATTCACCGCCGGCCTGGTCGGCACGCTCGTGGTCGCGCTGTACAAGTCCTACGGGTTCGTGCCGGACCCGGTCTTCGTCTGGACGACCGGGAACAACGTCCTGCTCGGTTCCTTCCTCGTTCTCGTGTTCGCCTCGATGGTCGCCGTCGGGTTCTGGTTCGACCGCGGCCTTGCCTCCGGGATTTCGAAGGTGATCGCGACGAGCGGGCAATCGCCCACCGATTTCATCGCCCTGGCGGGCATCGGCCCGGCGCTTGCCAACATGGGGATCAGCGGCGCGATCGCCATGGCCTACATCCTGGCCGTCGGCGGCGATCTCAACGGCCCGGTGATCGGCGCGATCTTCACGATCGTCGGCTTCGCCGCGTTCGGCAAGCATCCGCGCAACATCGTCCCGATCATGCTCGGCGTGTTCCTCGGTTCCCTTGCCAAGCCGTGGAATATCGACGATCCGTCGATCCTGCTCGCGGCGCTGTTCGGCACGACGCTGGCGCCGATTGCCGGCCGCTTCGGCTGGCACTGGGGTGTCGTCGCCGGCTTCATCCATTCCTCCGCCGCGCTGACGGTGGGGCCGGTTCACGCCGGCCTGAACCTCTACAACAACGGCTTTGCCGCCGGCATCGTCGCCTCGGTACTGGTGCCGGTGATCATCGCCATTCAGTCGAGGACGAAGCCGGCCGATGCGGCGCAGCAGCAAGCGGACGCCGCCGCGGCGAGAGGCGAAAAGTAGGCAACCCCGCGGCGCGCGCCTGACTTGCGCCGAGTTCCCGTCGTCCGACTCCCGGGCCGCCTTTTCCTATATGGCTGATGCGGGTTTCGCGTGGGTCGATGGCGTTTCGGTTCGCCACGTAACCCCCTCTCCCTCGATGGGAGAGGGTGCGGGTGAGGGTGAAAACCGAGGCGTCTCTCCCCCTCTCCCTGTCCCTCGCCCACCAGGGGCGAGGGGACCATTCCCGCCGGCTTTTCCCTACCGGCACCCGCACCGAAGCCGGAAGGACCTTATATCATGCGTCCCTGACCGCAGCCGGTTCGAGCACGTCCGCGAGACCCGCGCCGCCACCTGATCGGAGAGAACCGAGATGCGTATTGCCAGGATCGTGAAGTGGGGATTGATCGGCATCGTTTGCATCGGCGCAGTGCTGCTCGCCGTGCGGGCGTATCGCGCCCTGAGCGGCCCCTCGCTCCAGCCCTGGCATACGTTCGTGCCCGCCGAACTGCGCGCGACCGACCTCGATGCGGCCGACTGGACCGGGTACCTGAAGCAGGAGGCGGCGCTCTTCGACAGCATCCGCACCGAGGTCAGCCAGAAGCTCGACCCGGACGCGCGCGTGCCGATCAATCGCTACTTCGAGCAAAGCCCGGTCTATCCGGCACGCTTTGCGCAGGACTGGAACCGCTCGTATGTGCTCGAGCCCGCTGGCAAGCCGGTGGGGGCGGTCGTCCTGCTGCACGGGCTCACCGATTCGCCCTACAGCCTGCGCCATGTCGCCAGGCTCTACCGCGAGCGCGGTTACGTCGCAATCGGTCTGCGCCTGCCCGGCCATGGCACGGTACCGGCAGGGCTGACCGACGTGCGCTGGGAAGACTGGATGGCCGCCACGCGCCTGGCTATCCGCGAGGCACGCCGGCGCGTCCCGGCGCCGGCCCCCCTGCACCTGGTCGGCTTCTCCAACGGCGGTGCGCTCGCGGTCAAGTACGCCCTGGATGCGAGCGAGGATACGACGCTGCCGCGCGCGGACCGCATCGTCCTGTTCACGCCGATGATAGGCATCACGCGGTTCGCCCGCTTCGCCGGACTCGCCGGTCTGCCGGCGATACTGCCGCCGTTCGCCAATGCCGCGTGGCTGAGCGTGCTGCCGGAATTCAATCCGTTCAAGTACAACTCGTTCCCGGTCAACGGCGCGCGCCAGTCCTACCGGCTGACCGATACGCTGCAGGCCCAGATCCAGAGGTTGTCGCGCGCCGGCCAGCTCGGGAAACTCCCGCCGGTGCTCAC
>DATMWM010000370.1:0-3325 GCA_035562535.1 Rhodocyclaceae bacterium
CCGTTCTATTGAGCGTTCGTCCCGCGCCGGGCGATTGCGCGCGGCGCGGATTCCGGCAATGAGCCGCCTGCCGGCCCTGCGGCTGGACGAAGACGGACGCCGCCAGGTCGATCTGCGCAGGATCCTCCTGCTCGCCGCGCCGCTGTTCGTGAACTCCGCCGTGCAGGCGGTGCTCAGCCTGACCGACACCTGGTTCATCGGCCGCATCTCCACCGCCGCCACGGCGGCGATGGGGGCGACCTATTTCCTCGTGCTGGTGTTCATCCTGCTGGCCGGCGGCATCGGCATGGGCGTGCAGACGCTGGTGGCGCACGCCTTCGGCGCCCGGCGCCGGCGGCGGGCGGGCGCGGTCGTCTGGGCAGGCCTGTGGGCCTCGCTGGCGACGATCCCCTTCTTCGCGCTGTTCGCCGCCGGCGGGTCGCTGCTGCTGGCGCCGTTCGGGCTCGACCCCGGCATCGAGGAACTGGCGCTGGCCTACTGGGCGCCGCGCATCCTGGGCGGTCCGCTGGCGGTGGCCCTGTGGGTGGTGCTCGGCTTCTTCAACGGCATCGGCCGCACCTCGGTGACCCTGGCGCTGAATGCCGGCGTGGCGATCCTGAACGCGCTGCTCAATGAGCTGCTGATCTTCCACCTGGACCTGGGCATCGCCGGCGCCGCATGGGCAACGACGCTGGCATTGGCGGCGGGCACCGCGGCGGGAATCGCGCTCTTCGCCAGCCCCGGCGTGCATCGCGAGTACGCCAGCCGGCTCACCTGGCGCCCGGGCCTGCGCCGTATCGTCCGCACCGCCGTGTTCGGTCTGCCGATGGGGCTGTCGGTCACCATGGACCTGCTGGCGCTGTCGGTGTTCCAGCTCATGCAGGTCAAGCTGGGTGCGGTGGACGGGGCGGCGTCGCAGATCGCGATGATGCTGACCTCGCTGTGCTACATGCCTGCGGTGGGATTCGGCATGGCCGGCACGACCCTGGTCGGCCAGTCGATCGGGGCAGGGGACAGGGATTGGGCCCGACGGCTGGGCAACGCGACGATCGGGCTGTCGGTCGGTTACATGGCCCTGTCGGGCGTCCTGCTGGCCGCGCTCGGACCCTGGCTGCTGCCGCTTTTCATCGCGCAGGGCGACCCGCACGCCGCCGAGGTGGCGCGGCTCGGGGCACTGCTGTTGTGGCTGGCCGCGGCCTACCAGGCGTTCGACGGCCTGAACATCGGCGCCTCCTTCTGCCTGCGCGGAGCGGGCGATGCGCGCGTGCCGGCGATGCTGGTGCTGGCGCTTGGCTGGGGACTGTTCCTCCCGCTCACCCACGCGCTGACCTTCCCGCCGGACGGCGGCTGGATTCCGCTGCCGGCGCAGGCCGGATGGGGCGCGACCGGCGGCTGGATCGCCGCCGTCGTCTACGTTATGGCGCTCGGCCTGACCTTGTTCGCGCGCTGGCGCTCGGGGGCCTGGGCGCGGATCGTCGTGCGCTGAACCCAGGAACGCAAAGTTGACGTTTCAATTGACGCGATCAGCGCCAATCGGTTTCAGGGCCAGGGACTGCTTGACGGTTGCCTCGGCAATCAATTCGCCGCGCGTTTGGACAGCCAATTCTCGAACTCCAACGGTCTGAGGCCAAACCGGACCGCGTTCCCGGCGTGCATGGTCTTGAGTTCCTCCAGGACTAGCCTGGCGAAGGCTTCTTGATCGCCGGGCGCGACCGATGCGGGCATCGACCGACGGACTGCTTCTGCCGTCGCTGGTTGACTTCCCCTGACGATGGCACGAACCGCTTCGGCCAACGCAGCCCGGTGGCGCAGCCTGAAGGTGTCGGGTGGCACGAGCTGGCTCTTCACCGCGACGTATTGCTGGCAGGATCGCTCGTAAGCCCATATGAATACGTCGCGCAGCAGCTCGATGCGGTTCAGTTCGTAAATCCCGAGCAGAGCATCGACATAGGCCCGTTCCGGCACGTCGATGAACGACAGGGGGCTCAGGTTGCCTTTGATCAGCGGGATGTTCGCCGCCAGGCGCGATACGCGCTTGTTCACGTCCTCGAAGGGCTGGAGGTAGGGTAGATGTGCCATCAGGAAGAATGCCTGCTCGAAGGGGTCTTCGATTTCGGCGGCCACGTCGACGACAATCCCGAACAGCTCCTCGATGCGTTGCGGCAGCGCGATCGGCATATAGACGCTGCTGCCGATCTCGACCGCCCTATGGCGCAGCGTGCCGCAGGCCATCGGATCGGCGAGCAGGCCGTCCGAAAGAAAAGCGTGAAGGGCGATGACGGTTTCGGCGTTCACCGCCACTCGCTCTGCGTCGTGGACCAGATACTCGATGGCTGCCTTGTGATTCAGGATCATCTGGGTTTCGATCGCGTCCTTGCCTTCGGCGGCCTCGCCGAACCGGATCAGGCGTTCCGTGTCCAGCCGGTTGTAGGTATTGCCCTCCAGACGCGACGATGCCCAGGACAGATCGATCAACAGGCGATTCAGGATATCGCGGGCGAAAGTGCCGGCGGGCGCCTGTTCCGCGGGAGATCGTCCAAGGATGTGCAGTTGCTCGCGCAATTTTGCGGGCAGATACCAGGTGGCGTTCGGCCGGTAAGCCTCCAGGAATTCGATGTTGTAGCCAACCGGGCGGCGCCCCTGAATAGGCTGGCGAACGTAGGCCTTGATGGCTGCGCCCTCGGCAGAGGTCGGGACATAGACCTCTCCGCGCGGTGCCTCGACTTGGGTGCTGGATAGCGCGCCATCCACCGTGCCCGTAACCGGCACGAGCCGATATTTGAATGATCTCTGCTCCCGCCTGCCGGCGAGGCGCCCTTGACGAATCAGATCGGCCAGGCGGCGCTGAAGCGTCCGCCGCGACAGTTCCCCGCCGATGGTTGCCGATATCTCATCGAGCCCTGCTCCGTCAGGAAACCGTCCGATGATCTCGGCCAGACGGTCCAGTTCCTCCGATCGAATCTTTTTTGGCATCGCAGCGCCCCTTATTTGTCGCGCGCGAAAGTATCGCGCCACTTTATGTGGCGCGCAACAACATACCCGCGACAAATAAGCTGCTTGAACAGCACCCGGAACAGGCCCACAGGAAACGCTCGGATATGAGGCGGATCAGTGCGGCGAGAGCGACGTCCGGTTTGGGAATAGCCGTGCCACACCGCGGAATCGCGCCCAGCGCTCCTGGTCCAGGCTGAACCGCATGCCTTCCGCGAAAAGGCCGCCGCGCGGTCGCGCGGCGGGGTCGATCATGCCGAACTCCGCGCCTGAGTTTCTGTCCTGCTGTCTTACGGGCGCATGCAGGGCTCAGCCCGAGGCCAGCGCGGACTCGATGTCGGCGAAGGTGCGGGCG
>DATMWM010000371.1:0-6736 GCA_035562535.1 Rhodocyclaceae bacterium
GGCGTGGCCGTCGGCCTTCACGCCGCGCCACTCGCGGCGGATCGCGCCTGCGCCGTCCAGGACGAAGGTACTGCGCTCGATCCCGCGCACCTGTTTGCCATACATGTTTTTCAGCTTGATTACGCCGAACTGCGCGCACACCTTCTCGTCCTCGTCGGAGAGCAGGTCGAAGGGCAGGGCGAGCTTGGACTTGAAGCCCTCGTGCGACCGGATCGAGTCGCGCGAGATGCCGAGCACCGTCACGCCCAGCGCCCGGTATTCGTCGTGGAGGTCGCGGAACTGCAGCGCCTCGGTGGTGCAGCCGGGCGTGTTGTCCTTGGGGTAGAAATACAGCACGACCGGCCGGCCGCGAACCGCGGACAGCGAGAAATCGGTGCCGCCGGTGGACGGCAGGGTGAAATCGGAAACCGCGGCGTCGCTCATGGAACTTCTCCGTTGTAATCGAGCTTCATTGGAAGGCGCCGCCGGTGACGAAGGACAGCGGCAGGAATTCCGCGCCCTGCAGCGCCAGCGCCCCGCTCCGGCCGGCGACTTCGCCGCCGGTCATCTCGTGGCGGGGCAGGGCGTCCTGCGCGAGGTCGCCGGCGACCTCGCGCAGGCTGCTCAGCCGGTAGCCCTGGCCAGCCCAGCCGTCGAGCAGCCGCTCGACGATTGGAGCCAGCACGATCCCGTCGAGTTCTGCGCGCAGCGTGAAAACGTGGCCGAACTCGCCGGCGTCGGCGGTCAGCGCCAGCAGGCGCTCGTGCAGGGTGTCGAGCGTGGCGCCGTCCTGCACGATCAGCTCGTCCAGGGTCGGCAGGGTCGTCGGAATTTGCGGGCAGGCGACGATCTCCGCCCGGTGTACCGGCACGAACGGGTGCGTGCCGCGGCAGTCCGAGGCGTAGTCGAAGCCCAGCCGCTGGGTGAGCCGCAGGGCGTCGATGTTCATCTGCCAGTCCGGCGCGGCATGCGCCGCCGGCCGCTCGCCGAAGAGACGTTCGTAGCCTTCGCGGGCGCGCCGCATCTGGTCTAGGGTCCAGGCCGCGTCCGCGGTGGCCGCCCTGGCGTGCCAGGCGACCGCGTCCCAGGCCTGGACGCCGAATTCGAAGCCGGCCGCGCGCACTTCGCGCAGAACGGCGGCGCAGCGGCGGCCGATCGCCGGCGAGGGCAGCAGCGTGCCGTACAGAAGCTGGGCCAGGCCGTAGTTCGAGCGCAACGACCCGGCGCCTGCCAGGCGCAGGACATCGGGCCGCAGCGTGCTTCGGATGGCGCGGCCGCTGCGGTCCGGACCCGGGCAGAGGAAGAAGCTGGCTCCGGCGCCGTACCGCCGGAACAGTTCCGCGAGCCGCGGCACGCCCACAAGCGCGCCGCGCACGGTCCGCACATCCACCTTCAGCGCGAGTCTCACGGTCTGCTCACGCCGCCGGGCCGCTCAATCGAAGAGCAGCGCCGCGGCGACGCGGCGGCCTTCCGCCATCAGGATGTTGTAGGTGCGGCATGCCGCCTGCAGGTCCATGATCTCGAAGCCGATACGGGCATCGAGCAGCGGGCCGAGCAAGGCCGGCGCGGGAAAGCGCTGGCGTGCCCCGGTGCCGAGCAGCACCAGCTCGGGCGCGAGATCGACCAGCCGGCGCATCTCGGTCTGGTCGAGGCCGGCGAAGCCGGCGGCGGCCCAGCCCTCGACGATGCGGTCGGGCAGCAGGATCAGACCGCGCTCGAAGCGCTGTTCGTTGACCACCACGTAGCCGGCCCCGTAGGCGGTCACGGCGTTCAGGCCGGAAGCCGCGTCGCGGTGCAGCTTCATGCCGTTGGCAATCGGCCGGCGATCGGCGCTAGTGGCTTGATTGCGGGAGGGTTTCGCATCGGGTAGCATTATAACTTTTTTGCGGTGCGGCCCTGTGCGGGCGCAGCGCGAAGCCGGCGGGCGAAGGCGTCCGGCCCGGCCCGAACGGCGACAGGCATGAGAGATTTTCCGCGCATCAAGCGCCTTCCACCCTACGTCTTCAACATCACCGGCGAGCTGAAGATGGCCGCCCGCCGGCGCGGCGAGGACATCATCGACATGAGCATGGGCAACCCGGACGGGGAGACGCCCAGGCACATCGTCGACAAGCTGGTGGAAGCGGCGCAGCGCGAGAACACGCACGGCTACTCCCTGTCCAAGGGCATCCCGCGGCTGCGCAAGGCGGTCTGCGACTGGTACGGGCGGCGCTTCGGCGTGGACCTGGACCCGGAAACCGAGGCGATCGTCACCATCGGTTCGAAGGAGGGCATCGCCCACCTGGCGCTGGCCACGCTGGACCGCGGCGACATCGTGCTGGTGCCCAATCCCAGCTATCCGATCCACATCTACGGCCCGGTGATCGCGGGCGCGGACATCCGCCACGTGCGCATGACCCCCGGCGTGGACTTCCTGGCCGAGCTGGAGCGGGCGGTCCGCGAGTCGTACCCGAAGCCCAAGATGCTGATCATCAACTTCCCGGGCAACCCGACGACGCAGTGCGTCGAGCTGGATTTCTTCGAGAAGATCGTCGCGCTGGCGCGCGCCCACGACATCATGGTGGTGCACGACCTGGCCTATGCCGACATCGTCTTCGACGGCTGGAAAGCGCCTTCCATCCTGCAGGTGCCCGGGGCGAAGGACGTCGCGGTCGAGTTCTTCACCCTGTCGAAGAGCTACAACATGGCCGGCTGGCGCATCGGCTTCATGGTCGGCAACGCCGAGATCGTGCATGCCCTGGCGCGCATGAAGAGCTACCACGACTACGGGACATTCACCCCGATCCAGGTCGCTTCGATCGTCGCCCTGGAGGGGCCGCAGGACTGCGTGCGGGACATCGCGGCCAACTACCAGAAGCGCCGGGACGTGCTCGCCAGGGGGCTGAACGAGGCCGGCTGGAACGTCGACGTTCCGAAGGCCACGATGTACATCTGGGCGAAGATTCCGGAACCCTACCTGCAGATGGGCTCGCTGGAATTCGCCAAGAAGCTGCTCGCGGAGGCCAAGGTGGCGGTCTCGCCCGGCGTCGGCTTCGGCGAATTCGGCGACGACCACGTCCGCTTCGCGCTCATAGAAAACGAGGCCCGAATACGGCAGGCGGTACGAGGCGTGAAGGAAATGTTTCGCAAGGACGGCCTGTTATGAATAGCCGAGGAGCGGGTCTCGTTTCGGCGGAGGCTAACCTTCGCGCAGCGAAGGTTAAGCGGCGCAGCAGCGGCCGCAGCCAGAATGAAGCACGCATCCGCCAGGCGGTGCGGGGCGTCAAGGACATGTTCAGAAAGGACGGGCTGTCATGAACGCGCCCAGGCTGCCCGCGAGCGGGCTCGAAGTTCCGATGCAGCCGATCCTCAAGTCGGACAAGCTCGCCTCGGTCTGCTATGACATCCGCGGCCCGGTGCTCACGCGCGCCCGCCAGATGGAGGAGGAGGGCCAGCGCGTCATCAAGCTGAACATCGGCAATCCGGCGCCCTTCGGCTTCACGGCGCCGGAAGAGATCATCCAGGACATCATCCGCAACCTGCCCGAGGCCTCCGGCTACAGCGACTCGAAGGGGCTGTTCTCGGCGCGCAAGGCGGTGATGCACTACACGCAGGAGAAGCGCATCCGCGACGTGCAGCTTGGCGACATCATCATCGGCAACGGCGTGTCCGAGCTGATCGTGATGGCCATGCAGGCGCTGCTGAACAACGGCGACGAGGTGCTGATCCCGGCGCCCGACTACCCGCTGTGGACCGCCGCGGTGAGCCTCTCGGGCGGCGTGCCGCGCCACTACATCTGCGACGAGCAGGCGGGCTGGCTGCCGGACCTGGACGACATCCGCCGCAAGATCTCGCCCTCGACCCGGGCGATCGTGATCATCAACCCGAACAACCCGACCGGCGCGCTCTATCCGCCGGAGATCCTGAAGGAGATCGTGGAGATCGCGCGGCGGCATCAGCTGATCGTCTATGCCGACGAGATCTACGACAAGGTCCTCTACGACGGCGCGACCCACACCTCGATCGCCTCGCTGGCCGACGACGTGCTGTTCGTCACCTTCAACGGGCTGTCGAAGAACTACCGCGCCGCCGGCTACCGCGCGGGCTGGATGATCGCCTCCGGCGAGAAGCGCCACGCCCAGGACTACATCGAGGGGCTGAACATCCTCGCCTCGATGCGCCTGTGCGCCAACGTCCCGGCCCAGTACGGCATCCAGACGGCATTGGGCGGCTACCAGAGCATCAACGACCTGGTGGCCCCGGGCGGGCGGCTGGCGCGCCAGCGCGATCTCGCGCACAGGCTGCTCGCGGAGATCCCGGGCGTGAGCTGCGTCAAGCCGCAGGCGGCGATGTACCTGTTCCCGCGGCTCGACCCGAGGCTCTACCCGATCGCGGACGACCAGCAGTTCATCCTCGACCTGCTGCTCGAAGAGAAGGTGCTGCTGGTGCAGGGCAGCGGCTTCAACTGGCCCAGCCCGGACCACCTGCGCGTGGTGTTCCTGCCGCACGAGGACGACCTGACCGAGGCCATCGGGCGTATTGCCCGCTTCCTGGAGCGCTACCGCAAGCGGCATGCGGTCTGACGAGACAGGATTTAGGAGTCAGGAGTCAGGAAAGCACGGCAGGAGCGGCTTTTCGCCCCGGACCGCACCCCTGACCCCTCGCTCCTCACCCCTTACCGAATTCCATCCATGAAACCAATCAACGTAGCATTGCTCGGCATCGGCACCGTCGGCGGCGGCACCTTCACCGTGCTCGAACGCAACCAGGACGAGATCGCCCGGCGCGCCGGCCGGCCGATCCGCATCACGACCGTGGCGGACAAGAACCTCGCGCGCATCCAGGAGGTGACCCAGGGCCGCTGCCGCGCGACCGACGACGCCTTCTCGGTGGTTGCCGATCCGGATATCGACATCGTGGTGGAGCTGATCGGCGGCTGCGGCGTGGCGAAGGATCTGATCCTCAAGGCGATCGCCAACGGCAAGCACGTGGTCACCGCCAACAAGGCGCTGCTGGCGATGCACGGCAACGAGATCTTCGCCGCGGCGCAGGCGCGCGGGGTGATGGTGGGCTTCGAGGCGGCGGTGGCCGGCGGCATCCCGATCATCAAGGCGCTGCGCGAGGGGCTCACCGCCAACCGCATCGAGTGGATCGCCGGCATCATCAACGGCACCACCAACTT
Source organism: Rhodocyclaceae bacterium (assembly GCA_035562535.1). Classification (GTDB taxonomy): domain Bacteria; phylum Pseudomonadota; class Gammaproteobacteria; order Burkholderiales; family Rhodocyclaceae; genus DATMWM01. The sequence continues at coordinate 5,141 of DATMWM010000371.1, forward strand.
CATCCTCTCGGAGATGCGCGACAAGGGCCTGGGCTTCGACGAGGTCCTGCGCGAGGCGCAGCGGCTCGGTTACGCCGAGGCCGACCCGACCTTCGACATCGAGGGCATCGACGCGGCCCACAAGCTCACGATCATGTCCGCGATCGCCTTCGGCGTGCCGATGCAGTTCGACAAGTGCTATACCGAAGGCATCTCGCGGCTGACCCGGGAGGACATCCGCTACGCCGAGGAGCTCGGCTACCGGATCAAGCTGCTCGGCATCACCAAGCGCACCGCGCGCGGCGTGGAGCTGCGGGTGCATCCGACCCTGATCCCGGCGCGCCGCCTGATCGCCAACGTCGAGGGCGTGATGAACGCGGTGCTGGTCAAGGGCGACGCGGTCGGCGCCACGCTGTACTACGGCCGGGGCGCGGGCGCGGAGCCGACCGCGAGCGCGGTGGTCGCCGACCTGGTCGACGTCACCCGGCTGCACACGGCCGACCCGGAGCACCGCGTGCCGCACCTGGCCTTCCGGCCGGACCGGCTGTCCGATCTGCCGATGCTGCCGATCGGCGAGGTGGAGACCGCCTACTACCTGCGCATGCGGGTGGAGGACAAGCCGGGCGTGCTCGCCGACATCACGCGCATCCTGGCCGACCAGCACATCTCGATCGACGCCATGATCCAGAAGGAGCCGGCCCAGGGCGAGCGCCAGGCGAACATCATCATGCTCACCCACCAGACCCTCGAGAAGAACGTGGATGCGGCGATCGCCCTGATCGAGCGGCTGCCCACGATCTCCGGCAAGGTCACCCGGATCCGGCTCGAGGAACTCGGCCCCAACTGAGCGAAGGCGATGCCGCCGGTGCGGACGCTGCGCCGCGCCGGCGAGCCGCGCCACGAACGAACCATGCGCTACCTCTCGACCCGCGGCGGCATGCCGCCCAAGACCTTTTCGGAAATCCTGCTCGGCGGTCTGGCGCCCGACGGCGGCCTGACCCTGCCGGAGCGCTATCCGCGGCTCACGGCGGAGGAACTCGCCGCCTGGCGCGGCCACGGCTATGCGGAGCTTGCCTTCGCGCTGCTGTCGAAGTTCGCCGACGACATCCCGCCGGCCGATCTGCGCGCGCTCGTCGAGCGCACCTACACGCCCGCCGTGTATTGCAATGCCCGTACCGGCGAGGACGCCGGGCAGATCACGCCGGTGCGCACGCTGGAGCCCGGCCTGCACCTGCTGGAGCTGTCCAACGGTCCGACGCTCGCCTTCAAGGACATGGCGATGCAGCTCCTGGGCAACCTGTTCGAGTACGTGCTCGACCGGGCGGGGCAGGACCTGAACATCCTCGGCGCGACCTCGGGCGACACCGGTTCCTCGGCGGAGTACGCGATGCGCGGCAAGCGGCACATCCGCGTGTTCATGCTTTCGCCGCACGGCAAGATGAGCCGCTTCCAGACCGCCCAGATGTACTCGCTGCAGGACCCGAACATCGTGAACATCGCGGTGCGCGGCGTGTTCGACGACTGCCAGGACATCGTCAAGGCGGTGTCCAACGACCTGGACTTCAAGGCGCGCTACCGCATCGGCACGGTCAATTCGATCAACTGGGCGCGGGTCGC
>DATMWM010000372.1:0-7479 GCA_035562535.1 Rhodocyclaceae bacterium
CTCGCTGCTGATCAACACCATCTTCGCCTCCTTCCTGGAGAGCGGCAGCGTTTCGTGGCTGTACTACGCCGACCGGCTGATGGAATTTCCCGCCGGGCTGCTCGGCGTGGCGCTCGGGACCATCCTGCTGCCCAGCCTTTCGCGCCATCACGCGCAGCAGCGCCCGGAGGAATTCAGCGCCCTGCTCGACTGGGGCCTGCGCCTGACCTTCCTGCTGACCCTGCCGGCGGCGCTGGCCCTGGCCGTGCTGGCGGTGCCGCTTCTGGCCACCCTGTTCCAGCACGGCGCGTTCGACGCCGTCGACGTGCTGCAGACCCGCAGCGCGCTCGTGGCCTACTCGGTCGGGCTGATCGGGCTGATTCTGGTGAAGGTGCTCGCCCCGGCGTTCTATTCGCGGCAGGACATCCGCACGCCGGTGAAGATCGCCCTGGTGACGCTGGCCGCCACCCAGGCGATGAACCTCGCCTTCATCGGGCCGCTGCGCCACGCCGGGCTTGCGCTGTCGATCGGGCTGGCCTCCTGCCTGAACGCGGCGCTGCTCTACCGCGGGCTGCGCCGGCGGCAGGTGTACGCGCCCCGGCCGGGCTGGACCGCCTTCGGCGGCAAGCTGGCCGTGGCCCTGGCGGCGCTGGCTCTGGTCGCCTGGTTCGGCTCCGGGCCGGACGAAGCCTGGCTGCGCATGGCCGCCCAGGAACGCCTGCTCAGGCTGTCGGCGATCGTCGCCGCCGGTGCGGCGACCTACTTCGGGACGCTCCGGCTGCTAGGATTCCGGCTTCGCGACTTCACCCAGCGCGGCGCGGACTGACGCGCCGCTCCACCTCGCCCATCAGGAGCAAACGACATGAAACTCACCAGCAGCAGCTTCGGCGACGGCCAGGTCATCCCCGGGGAATTCGCCTTCTGCGTGCCCCACGAACGCGACCACGTCTGCCTGGGCAACAACCGCAACCCGCAGCTTTCCTGGAGCGAACTGCCCGAGGGAACGAAATCGCTGGTGCTGGTCTGCCACGACCCGGACGTGCCGAGCCGAGGCGACGACGTCAACAAGGAGGGACGCACCGTGCCCGCCTCGCTGCCGCGGGTCGACTTCTTCCACTGGGTGCTGGTGGATCTGGCGCCGCAGCCCGCGGAAATCCCCGCCGGCGCGTTCTCCAGCGAGGTGACGCCCTGCGGCAAGCCCGGCCCGGCCGGACCGCGCGGGACGCGCCAGGGCGTGAACAACTACACCGAGTGGTTCGCCGGCGACAAGGGCATGTGCGGCAGCTATTTCGGCTACGACGGCCCCTGCCCGCCCTGGAACGACGAGATCCCGCACCGCTACATCTTCATCCTGTACGCGCTGGACGTGGAACGCTGCCCGGTCGAGGGCAGCTTCACCGGGCCGCAGGTGCTGGAAGCCATCCGGGGACACGTGCTCGCCCAGACGAGCCTGAGCGGCCGCTACGCGCTGAATCCTTCGGTGAAGCTCTGAAGCGCCGGCCGGAGATCAGGCGGTAACCGGCAAAACCGCGTCGCGCAGGGCCTGCTCGGCCAGGCGCCACTCGGTCGCGAGCGCTGGGAGATCCCGGGGCAGGCCGGAGAGGTCGCCGGCGCGGGATGCGAATTCGACGGCCTTGCACAGGCCGGAGAACCTCGCCAGGCCCAGATTGGCGCTGGCGGACTTGAGGGCGTGGGCGCAGCGCGAGATCGCCTGCGCATCGGAAGCGCCGGCGGCGGCCAGCATCGCCGCCAGGTGCTTGGGCGCGTCCTCCAGGTAGAGCTCGGCCACCTGGCGGAGCAGGTCCGGGGCGTCGTCGCCCTGCAGTTCCCGGATTCCGTCCAGCACGCGCATGTCCAGTCGCGGCAGTTCGGCCAGCGGTGTCGTCACGATCGCAGTCTCCAGCGGCAGTTTCGGGAAGTCGGAAGCGGGGTCGCAGCAGCATGCGTCCGTCGATTACGGTCCTGCCGTGCCCGACTTTAGACGCCCCGGCGGCGCGGGGCGTGCGCGTTTTCACCCGCCGCGCGCGCTGCCCTCGCGGCGCGGATCGGCCGCCCCGATCCAGCCCCCGCGCGTGCGCCGGATCGCGTGCAGACCGCTGGTCATGTCGCTCACCTGGACCTCGTGGCCGAGCGCCTCCAGCGCCGGCTTCAACGCCGCCGCGGCGGTGTCGCGTTCCAGTTCCGTCGGACCGTTGCGGCTGCCGTAGTGCGGGCCGGCGAGCGCCGCGTCCGGCGGGGCGCCGCAGTCCAGCACGTCCGCCAGCACGCGCGCCACGTAGTTGATGATCCGGCTGCCACCCGGCGAGCCGACGACCAGTTCGACCCGGCCGCGGGCATCGAACACCATGGTCGGCGACATCGACGATAGCGGCCGCTTGCCCGGCTCGACCCGGTTGGCCGCCGGCCGTCCCTCCAGCTGCGGCTGGAAGGCAAAGTCGGTGAGCTGGTTGTTCAGCAGGAAGCCGCGCACCATGATCCGGCTGCCGAAGGCATCCTCGACCGAGCTGGTGAGCGACACCGCGTTCCCTCGGGCGTCGACGATCGACAGGTGCGTGGTGGACGGGCGCTCCGCGGCCTCCCCCTCGCCGTTCTCGACGAGCCCGGGCAGGTCGCCGGGCCGGGCCCGGCCCATGCTCGCATCCGGACGGATCGTCGCGGCCCGGCGGCGCAGGTAGGTCGGATCGAGCAGCTGCCGCTGCGGCACCGCGACGAACGCCGGATCGGCCAGGTAGCGGCCGCGGTCGGCGAAGGCCAGCCGCCCTGCCTCGCTGAAGCGGTGCACCTTAGACGCAGGCAGGCCGCGGCAGGCCGCCGGGGCCGAATCGAGCATCGCCAGGATCTGCAGCACGGCGATGCCGCCGGAACTCGGCGGCGGCATGCCGCAGATCCTGTGGCCGGCGCGCGCGGCGCACACCGGTTCGCGCACGATCGCCCGGTAGGCGCGGATGTCCGCCACGGTGAGGTCGCCGGCGCGGCGCGGATGGGCAGCGACCGCCGCGACGATGTCCGCCGCGATCGCTCCCTCGTAGAACGCCCGCGCGCCGTCTGCGGCCAGTTCCCGCAGCACGCCGGCGTAGGCCGGGTTCTTCAGCACTGTGCCGACCGGCAGCGCGGCGCCGTCCGGTGCGTAGTAGAGCGAGCGGGCTTCGCGGTCGTCGCGCAGGAAGCGGTCCTCGGCGAGCAGCTTGTGCAGCCGCGGCGATACCGGAAAGCCCTGCTCCGCCAGCCGGATCGCCGGATCGGCGAGCCGCGGCCAGGGCAGCCGGCCATGACGTTCGTGCGCCTTGGCGAGCATCGCCACCAGGCCGGGCACGCCAACCGAGGCGCCCGTGACGGCGGCATCGTGGAAGGCCAGGGGCGCCCCCGCGGCGCCGAGGAAGCGTTCCGGACCGGCGGCCGAGGGCGCGGTCTCCCGGCCGTCGTAGGCGCGCAGCCGCCGCTCGCCGGCGTCGTAGGCAAGCAGGAAGCCACCGCCGCCGAGGCCCGAGGACTGGGGCTCGACCAGGCCGAGCACGAACTGGGCGGCGATCGCCGCGTCGACCGCGCTGCCGCCCCCGCGCAGGATCTGCGCGGCCGCCTCGGTGGCCAGCGGATTCGCGGTGACCGCCATCCAGCGCCTGCCGAAGGCGGCGGGCTTCGCCGACAGACCGGTGGCGGCCTCCGGCTGGGCAGGCCGGTCGGCGAACGCTGGACAGGGCAGCAGCGCGGCGGCGCCAAGCGCCAGGACCGCCAGAGCGCAGCGCAGGGAAAGCCGCCCGCGAATCAGCGCAACTGCCGCAGGTACCACCACTCGAACCAGTTCTTCGCCGCGTGCAGGAGTTTCAGCGGCGGCAGCATCATGCTGCGGTCCGGCGTGCGCATCACCAGCATGCCCTTGTCGAGCGAGTCGACGATGCACATCAGCTCGACCTTGAAAGTCTGCGCGGCCGGCCTGCCGTCGAGTTCGGCGAGCAGGTTCTCGGCGGCGGTCTCGGCCTGAAGGTCGGCCATGTGGGCCTGCTTGGGCATCCAGTCCGGGCCGGGGAAGCTGCCGGCGTCCCCGGCGACGTAGATCCGCTCGCGCCCGGCCACCCGGCACTGAGCGTCGGCCTGCAGCAGCCCGCCGGGCGAGCGCGGCAGGTCGGTGGCGTCGAACCAGGCGTTTCCGGTCATGCCGGGCATGAACACGATCAGGTCGGCGGGAACCTCCCCGCCCTCGGTGATCACCCGGTCGGCGGCGAAGCTCTTGAGCTTGTGGCCGAGGTGGGTGGCGATCTCGCGCCGCTTCATCTCGGCGAGCAGGCCCTTGACCGCCTTCTCGCCCAGGCGCTTGCCCGGCTCGGCCATCGGGTTGAAGAAGGTGAGATGGAACTTGCCGCGCCGGCGGGTGCGGCGCAGGTGGGTGTCGATGCCGAACAGGAACTCGAAGATCGGACCGCCGCGCATCGAGGCGGGCTCGTTCGGATTGCCGGCGAAGCCGAAGGCGAGATTGCCGCCGGGCAGCGCGTTCAGCCGGTCGCGGATCTTCTCGGCCGCGGCGATCCCCTCGCAGGGCAGGATGGCGTGCTCGATGCCGGGCAGCTTCTTCAGGAAGCGGCCGCCGCTGGCGACGATCAGGCCGTCGTTGCGCACCGGTCCGGCGGTGGTGAGCACGGTGCGCCCGCCGTCCTCCAGGCCGGTGGCCTCGCCGGCCACGAACTGCACGCCGTGGCGGCGGAAGAAGGCGTCCAGCGGCACGATCAGGTCGGCCCCCTGGCGCAGGCCGGTCGGGATCCAGATCAGGCTCGGATAGAAGATGAACTCGGCCCTGGGGCCGATCACGGTGATGCGCGCCTTCGCGTCCAGCGCGCGCAGCTTGCGCACGGCGGCGACGGCGCCGAAGCCGGTGCCGATGACGGTGATCTGCTTCATGGTTCCGATGTTGTGTATGGTCGCGCCCATCGCCACTCCCCGGACGAAACGCGCGAACCTAGCCGATGAACCGCGGGCGGGCCTTGCGCCGGATCAAGCCAGCGCCTGTTCCAGGTCGGCGATCAGGTCGGCGGCGTCCTCCAGCCCGATCGACAGCCGCAGCATGGAATCCGCGATGCCGCGCCGCGCCCGCTCCTCCGGCGACAGCCAGTGGTGGGTCGTGGTGCAGGGCTGGGTCACCAGGCTCTCCACCCCGCCCAGGCTGGGCGCCAGCGCGAACAGCTTCAGCCGGTCGGCGACCCGCGTGGCGTCTTCGCCGCTGCCCTTCACCTCGATGGTCACCATGCCGCCGAAGCCGGACATCTGCCGCGCCGCCAGGGCGTGGCCGGGGAAATCCGGCAGCCCCGGATAAAGGACCCGGGCCACCTTCGGATGGCGCGCCATCGCCTCGGCCACCGCACGGGCGCGTTCGTTCTGCGCCGCCACCCGCACGGTCAGCGTGCGGATGCTGCGCGCCAGCAGGGCGGCGATCTCGGGCGCGATCGTCTGGCCGAGGTTCTTGCGCCAGTTCCAGATCGGCGTCAGCAGCGCCAGCGGCCCCATGACCGCGCCGGCGGTCAGGTCGCTGTGCCCGCCCAGGTACTTGGTGGCGCTATGCACCACCAGATCGGCGCCTAGCGCCAGCGGCTGCTGGTTCGCCGGCGAGGCGAAGGTGTTGTCGACCGCCACCAGGGCGCCGTGGCGGTGGGCCAGGTCGGCGATCGCGCGAATGTCGAAGATCTCCAGGCCCGGATTGGTCGGCGTCTCGAAGAACACCAGCCCGGCGCCCTTGCGCAGTTCCGCCTCCAGCCGGTCCGACTCGCTGCCGAGCAGCAGCGCGGTCCTCATGCCCAGCTCGGGCAGTTGCGCGGCGACCAGCTCCAGCGTGCCGCCGTAGGCATCGCCCAGGCAGACAATGCCCTTGCGCCCGTGGGTCAGGAACAGGGCCGACTCGGCGGCCATCCCCGAGCAGAACGCGAGCGCCGCCTCCGCCCCTTCGAGCTGCGCCAGCTTCTCCTCCAGGCTGCGTATGGTCGGATTCAGGCCGTAGCGGGTGTACAGGGCGGCGGACTTGCGCCCCTGCACCACCTCGACGATGTCCGCGGTCGAGGCGAAGCGGAAGGTGGTGCTGGTGTAGATCGGCGTGTGCGGCGAGCCGTGCGCGTCGTCGATCTCGCCGGCATGCACGCAGCGGGTGGAAAGTCCCTGGGATCTTCCGGTCACGCGTTCCTCCAATTGAAAACGGGCAACCCCGACGAGGTTGCCCGTGTCGAAACGTCCGCGGCGGCTTACTTGAGCAGCAGCGGCACGATCATCAGCGCGACGATGTTGATGATCTTGATCAGCGGGTTCACCGCCGGGCCGGCGGTGTCCTTGTACGGATCGCCCACGGTGTCGCCGGTCACCGCCGCCTTGTGGGCGTCGGAACCCTTGCCGCCGTAGTTGCCGTCCTCGATGTACTTCTTGGCGTTGTCCCAGGCGCCGCCGCCGGCGGTCATGGAGATCGCCACGAACAGTCCGGTGACGATGGTTCCCACCAGCAGGCCGCCCAGCGCCTGCATGCCGGCATCCCGGCCCATCAGGACGCCGACGCCGACCGCAACCACCACCGGAACCAGCACCGGCAGCAGCGACGGGACGATCATCTCCTTGATCGCGGCCTTGGTCAGCATGTCCACCGCACGGGAGTAATCCGGCTTGGCGGTGCCTTCCATGATGCCCGGGATCTCGCGGAACTGGCGGCGCACCTCGGCCACCACCGAGGCGGCGGCGCGGCCCACGGCCTCCATCGCCATCGCGCCGAACAGGTAAGGCACCAGGCCGCCGATGAACAGTCCGATGATCACCGCCGGGTTCGACAGGTCGAAGGACAGGTGCTTGCCGGCCGCCTCCAGGGCGTGGGTGTAGTCGGCGAAGAGCACCAGCGCCGCCAGGCCGGCGGAGCCGATGGCGTAGCCCTTGGTCACGGCCTTGGTCGTGTTGCCCACCGCGTCAAGCGGATCGGTGATGCCGCGCACCGAGTCGGGCAGGTCGGCCATCTCGGCGATGCCGCCGGCGTTGTCGGTGATCGGGCCGTAGGCATCAAGCGCCACGATGATGCCGGTCATGGACAGCATCGAGACGGCGGCCACGGCGATACCGTACAGGCCGGCAAGCGCATAGGAAGCCCAGATCGCCGCGCACACGGCCAGCACCGGCAGCGCGGTAGCGCGCATCGACACGCCGAGGCCGGCGATGATGTTGGTGGCATGGCCGAACTGGGAGGCGTCGGCGATGTGCCGGACCGGCTTGAAGTCGGTGCCGGTGTAGTACTCGGTGACCCAGACCAGGGCGGCGGTGAGCACCAGACCGACCATCGCCGCGCTCCAAAGCTGCATCACGGTATAGACGCCGTTGTCGGCCATCAGCCAGTTGGTGATCGGGTAGAAGACCACGGCGGCCAGTCCGCCCGCCACGGCCAGGCCGCGGTACAGCGCGTTCATGATCTTGCCGCCTTCCCGCGCCTTGACGAAGCCTGCGCCGACGATGCAGGCCAGGATCGAGAAGCCGCCCAGGGCCAGCGGATAGACC
>DATMWM010000373.1:0-4710 GCA_035562535.1 Rhodocyclaceae bacterium
CCAGACGATCGTCGGCGGCGAGACGAGGCAGGTCACCGGCGGCCAGACCGAAACGATCACCGGCGCCCTCAGCCAGACGGTCAACGGCGCAATGACCCAGACGGTGACCGGCGGAATAACGGTGACCGCGCCGTCGATCACCTGGAACGTGCCGGTGGAAAACATCAACGCCCCGGCGCAGCACGTGGACACGATCAGTTGGAAGGTCTCGGCGACCGGCATCTCCGGCGAGGTCAACGGCCTCAAGGACGAGAACACCCTGGTCTCGATGAGCCTGAAGGGGCTGACCAACGACATCACGGTCGGGCTGAAGATCGACGCCGCGTCGCTGATCCTGAAGAACGAGCCGCTGAACATCGCCACCCAGCGCTCCGAGATCAAGGCGGCCGGATTCTTCGGCGTCATGAAGAATCTTTTCATCGCCGCCTGAGCGACCGTGAAGGAATCGCCGCGCCCGCAGCCGCCGCCGAAACCCGGAAGCGCCCCGAACACCATGATGATCGCAATCGGATTCCTGGCCGTCGTCGCCGCCGCGCTGACGATCTTCGCCTTCGTCCTCGGTCCGGCGCTGCTGGACGACTGGCGCAACCGGCGCATCCTCGAAACCGGCCTGCCGGCGAAGGCGACGCTCCAGTCGATGCAGCAGACCGAGCGCAAGCGCGGCGGAAACCCAGAGGTGCTGGTCTCGCTGACCGTGGAGACCGAAGCCGGCGAGACGTTTCCCTCCCGGGCGCGGCTGTACGTTTCGCACGTGGACCTGCTCAAGCTGCGTCCGGGCGCGATCCTCTCGGTCCGCTACGATCCGGCAGACCGGGCGCGCGTCGCGGTCGTGCAATGACCAGCAACCCGCCGGCCGGCGGCACCCGCTTCAGGCACCCGGCATGAGAACGGTCAAGCCCCTGACGCTGAGCATCCTGACGCGCGGCTTCGTGCGCGCCGGCAGGCAGTATCTCGGCGTCGCCGGAATCCTGTTCGTTCCCCTGGACTCGAGCAAGACCCTGTTCAGCGAGGTCGACCTGTGGAAGACGGTGCCGAAGGAACTCGGCGAGTCCGGCGTTCTCGATGTGGGCATTCCGAAGGAGCGCGCCGAGTTTCTGGTCTGCGGCAAGGCCTACGCACCCGGCGGAGAGCCGGTGCCGGGGCTGGCGGTCCGCGCGCGCCTGGGCAGTATCGAGAAGACCCTGGTGGTGTTCGGCGAGCGCTACTGGATCGGCGCCGGGATCTCCAAGCCGCGGCCCTTCGTCGAAATGCCGCTGGACTGGGCGCACGCCTACGGCGGCCCGGACTTCGCCGAGAATCCGCAGGGCAAGGGGCATCGTCACACGGACGGGGAGCAGCCGGAAGTGCGCTGGCTGCCGAACGTCGAATCGCCCGCGAGTCCGCTGGTACGGCCAGACCAGAAGGCCAGGCCCGCCGGCTTCGGCCCGGTCGACGCGGCCTGGCCGCAGCGCCGCGCGCTTTCCGGCACCTACGGGTCGGACTGGCTCAAGCAGCATTTTCCGGCGCTTCCGCCGGACGCGGACTGGCGCTACTTCAACGCGGCGCCCGCGGACCAGCATTTCCCCGGATACCTGCAGGGCGACGAGACCTATCTGCTGGAGCACATGCATCCGGCGCGCCCGGCGATCGGCGGAACGCTGCCCGGGGCGCGGGTACGCTGCTTCGTCGTTGCCGCGGGCGGCGAGCCGGACACACTGCGCGAATTGAAGACGCAGCTGACCACGGTCTGGTTCTTTCCGGCGATCGAGCGCGCGGTGCTGGTCTACCACACGGTACTCCAGGTGGCGGACGAGGCGGCGAGCGACGTCGGCGTGCTGCTCGGCGCGGTCGAGGCGCTGGAGGCGCCCAGGACGACCGAGCACTACCAGAGCGTCCTGAGACAGCGGCTGGACAAGGAGAAGGGCTTCCTTCACGCCCTGCGCGAGCGCGACCTGGCGCCCGCCGGCTGGCGCCTGGAGATCGATGCGCTGATGTCCATGCCCGAGCCGACCATCGCCTCGCGGCGCGGCCGGCGCAAGCTGGAACTGGCGCTGGCGGATCTGCAGCAGCGCCTGACGGCGATCGGCGCCGACCCGGCAACGATCCCGCAGGGCCTGCCGGAGATGGACCTGCCCAAGAGCCTGGACGAACTGGCCGACTATGTCGGGCGCAAGCTCGCCGAAGCCGAGGCGCAGCAGGCGGAATCGCAGCGCAAGGCGCAGGCGCTGGAGCAGAGCACCCGGGAACTCTACGGCCGGCTCGGCCTGAAGTACGACGACGTCAAGCGGCACCTGCGCGGCATCGGTTCCGGGCCGCCGCGATTCTCGGCCGAACGCAAGATCGCCGAATTCCAGGCGGCGATTTCCAGCCTGGGCGCGGCAGGCCACCCGGCTGCCGCCTACGAGGAGAACATCGCGGGCACCGGCATGTACGAGAAGTGGCGCGAGCTCGAACGCATGGGCCTGGAGGGCTATCGGCGTTCGGCGCATCTGCGCGACCCGGCGCTGCCGATGCCCGACGAGCGCCGGGGCAAGGTTCACGCCTATCTCGCCGGAGTCGATTGCTCCGCGTTGAAGCTCGCGGGCCGCGATCTGACCGGCGCCGACCTGTCCGGCCTGGACCTGAGCGGCATCGACCTGGCCGGCGCCCTCCTGGAAAGCGCGAAGCTCGACGGCGCGATCCTCGACGGCGCCGACCTGTCCGGCGCCGTCCTCGCGCACGCATCGCTGGCTGGCGTGCGCGCCGCCGGTGCCGATTTCCGCGGCGCGAACCTCGGTCGCGCCCGTTTCGGTTCGGCCGAACTGCACCGATGCGACCTGCGCGACTGCGTACTCGCCTACGCCGACCTGCGCGGCGCGTCCCTGCGCGGATCCGTGCTGAAGGGGGCGACCCTGCTCGACACCGCCTTCGGCGACACCGACCTGTCCGAGGCGGATTGCAGCCAGCTGATGTTCGTGCGCTGCAGGCTTTCGGGCGTGCGCTTCGAGCGCGCCCGGCTCGCCCGCGCCAGCTTCATCGAGGTGGATCTGGAGCGCGCGTCGTTCGCGGCGGCCAACGCCGAGGCGGCGACCTTCGTCACCGCGAAGCTCGACGGCGCGGACTGCCGGCAGGCGGACTTCTCCGGCGCCTGTTTCGTCGAGGGGACGAGCGCGCTCAGGGCCGACTTCACCGGCGCGCGCCTGGACCGCGCGAATCTGCGCGGCTGCCCGCTGGACGGCGCGCTGTTCGTTCGCGCCAGCCTGGCGGATGCGGACCTGAGCGAGGCCGCGCTGAACGGGGCCGACCTGCGCGGCGCCCTCGCCAAGGGTGCACGCTGGATCAGGGCCGACCTTTCCGGCGCGCAGGGTGCCGCCGGCAACCTGATGGAATGCCTGCTCACCGGGGCCGACCTGCGCGGCGCACGGTTCGACGGGGCGAACCTCTTCGGCGCCGACCTCGGGCGGGTCCGGGTCGATGCCGCGACGCGCTTCGACGGGGCGCTGACCACGCGGGTCAATACCTATCCGCGCGCGGCCGCGGATCCGAACGCCGCGGGCCACCCATGAAGGCGATGGACCCCCGGGAACTGCAGAGCCGCGTCGGCGACGGCCAGCCGGTCGCCGAGGTGGGGCTCGGCGGCGAGGACCTGTCCGGGCTGGACCTGTCCGGCGCCAACTTCCGCGAGGTCGATTTCTCCGGGGCGCACTTCGCGGGAACCGACCTGCGCGAGTCGATCTTCATCGAGTGCCGCCTGGAGCGCACGCGTCTCGCCGGCGCCAGGCTGGACGCGGCTTCCTTCTACCGCTGTGTCTGGGACGACGCGCGGATGCAGGACGCCGAACTCGACCGGGTCAATTTCGTCGAATGCCGGTTCCTGCGCTGGCACGCATCGCATTGCCGGTTCTCGGTAAGCAACTTCCCGAAATCGAGGTTCGAGGATGCGTGCTTCGCGGACTGCGGCTTCGACCGCAGCGTGTTCCTGGAGTCCGAGGCCGCCTCGCTGCGCTTCGAGCGCTGCGAACTGCACACCGCCATCTTTCACGGCATGGACATGCGCGCGGTTGCTTTCGACGGTTGCCTCTTCGACAACGCGGTCCTGCTGGAGGCCAACCTCGCCGGCAAGGACCTGTCCGGGATGAGGCTGGAGCGCACCCAGTTCACCGGTTCGGACCTGACCGGATGCAGCTTCGCCGGAAGCCGCGTCGCGTCCTGCAATTTCTCGGGCGCGAAGCTCGCCGGCGCCGACTTCGGGCAGGCGCAGGCGCGGCGCGCAGCCTTCCTCAAGGCCGATCTCGCCGGGGCGAATTTCGCCGGGGCCGATCTGGAGCAGGCCATCTTCGTCGATGCCTGCGCCGGCGGCGCGAAGTTCAGCGAGGCGCGCATGAACCAGTGCGTGTTCCATCGCGCGCAGTGTCCGGAGGCGGATTTCTCCGGCGCGCGGCTCGACGAGGCCGACTTCAGCTGGGCGGCGCTGAAGTCCGCGGATTTCACCGGCGCCTCGCTTTTTCGCACGCGCTTTCACGCGGCCGACGACGAGAACGCGAGGTTCGGCGACAGGACGGCGGCGCTGGGCGACGATGCGGAACTGCGCGCGGCTGAGAACTGGGCGCCGCCGCCCGGAATAGACTGATGCTGACGATCGCGGAAAAGCGGCTGGAGACGAAGATGAATGCGATGGATCCGGAACTGCTGGGCGTGATGAAGTACCCGGCGATGCAGGCGATCGGCGTGGTCGAGGCGCAGGAGGAAGAC
>DATMWM010000374.1:0-2118 GCA_035562535.1 Rhodocyclaceae bacterium
ACGACCGGTGATAGGCCCGCGGCGACAGGTGCAACCGGGATATCGCCTGCTTGAGCAGCGCTGCCGCGGCGGCGTCGGGTTCGCAGTGGACTTCGATCAGCTTCGGCGTGAGCGCGGCGTTCACGGTCCCCTGCCGTTCGATCTGGCGCTGGCGCGCCCGGATCACGCGCGCGCGGATGGCCGCGCTCGTTTCACCGGCCGCCCGCGCCTGCAGTTCGCCCTCGGCCAGTGCGGGCACCTCCACGCTGATGTCGATGCGGTCGAGCAGCGGGCCGGAAAGCCTGGCGCGGTAGCGGGCGACCTGGTCGGGCGTGCAGCGGCAGCGCCCGCCGGGGCTGCCGAGGTAGCCGCAGGGACAGGGATTCATCGCGGCGATCAGTTGGAAGCGCGCGGGAAAGTCGGCGCGCGCCGCCGCCCGTGCGACACTGATCCGCCCGGTCTCCAGCGGTTCGCGCAGCGCCTCGAGCACCCTGCGCTCGAACTCTGGCAGTTCGTCCAGGAACAGGATGCCGTTGTGCGCCAGCGAGATCTCGCCGGGGCGCGGGATGCCGCCGCCGCCGACCAGGGCCGGCGCGGAGGCCGAGTGGTGCGGAGCCCTGAACGGCCTGACGCCCCAGGAATCGGGGCGGAAGGTTCCGGCGACCGAGTGGAGCGCCGCGGTCTCCATGGATTCGTCCTCGGTAAGCGGTGGCAGCAGGCCGGGGAAGCGCGCCGCGAGCATCGACTTGCCGGTTCCGGGCGGTCCGATCATGAGCACCGAGTGGCCGCCGGCGGCTGCGACTTCCAGCGCGCGTTTCGCCTGAGCCTGGCCCTTCACCTCGGACAGATCCGGATAAGCCGGCTCGGCCGTCCCCGCCGCCGCGGCGCATGGCGCCAACGGCTGACGTCCGGCGAGGTGGGCGCAGACTTCGAGCAGCGAGCGCGCGCCGAGCACCGACCCGCCGCGCACCAGGGTGGCTTCGGCCGCGCTTTCCACGGGAAGCACCAGGATCCTGCCGGAACCCGCCGCTTTCCAGGCCATCGCCAGCGCCCCGCGGATCGGCCGCAGTTCGCCGGATAGCGAGAGTTCGCCGGCGAACTCGTGGTCGGCGAGCCGCGGCGCCTCGACCTGCCCCGAGGCGACCAGGATGCCCAGCGCGATCGCCAGGTCGAAGCGGCCGCTTTCCTTCGGCAGGTCGGCCGGCGCCAGGTTGACCGTGATGCGCCGCTGCGGGAACTCGTAGCGCGCATTCTGGATCGCCGCCCGCACCCGGTCGCGCGCCTCCTTGACCTCGGTGTCAGGCAGTCCGACCAGGGTGAAGCTTGGCAGCCCGTTTGCCAGATGGACCTCGACCGCAACCTCGGGCGCGTCCATGCCCGACAAGGCGCGGCTTTTCAGGACTGCGAGCGACACGGCATCAGGGAAGGGAAAAGGGGATGCGGCCGGAAAGCCGCCCGGCAGTGTAGCCGAGTCCGCCTGGAGACAAGGCGAAAAAAAGGGCGCACGCGGCGCCCCAAGGACCTTTGGGAGGTCTGGCTCAATCCTTGACGGCTTCCACCGGCACGAAGATCTTCACTTCGTCGCCGACGCCGGGGACGTACTTGGTCATTCCGAATTCGGAGCGCTTGATCGTGGTGCTGGTGTCCGCGCCGCAGACGTTCTTCTTGTTGATCGGATGCACGCCGCAGTTCAGCCCGCTCACGGTCAGCTTCACCGGCTTGGTGACGCCGAGCAGGGTGAAGTTGCCCTCGGCGCCGACCAGCTTGTCGCCGTCGAAGACCAGCTTGGTCGACTTGAAACTCATGGTCGGGAACTTCTCCACGTTGAAGAATTCGTCCGAGCGCATGTGTTTGTCCCAGTCCTCCGCGCCCATGTCGATCGAGGCGGTATCGATGGTCAGTTCGACCGAACCGGACTTGGCGTCACGGTCCAGCGTGATCTTGCCGGCCGCCTTGTTGAAGCGGCCGCGCTGGGTCGAGAAGCCCAGGTGGTTGACCTCGAACATCGGGTAGGTGTGCCGCGAGTCGATGGTGTAGGACTCGGGCGCGGCCAGGGCGGAACCGGCCAGCAGGGTGCAGACGACGGCGACAGCGGTTTTCTTCATGCTTGCTCCTCTCGGGTTGGGAAGGCGGCTCGCG
>DATMWM010000375.1:0-6847 GCA_035562535.1 Rhodocyclaceae bacterium
AGCCACAGGGGCCATCTGACTCGAACATGGTGCGGCTGTCGATGACGTGCACCGCCATCAGTTCGGCCTCGTGTTCAATGGCGAGCGCGCGGGCGCGCCGGACGACCGCCTCGCCGCGCGCGAGCGCCGTCCCGCGATCGAAAGCGGGAACCGGCGCGACGCCGGCCGGTGCTGCCGAGAATAGCTGTCGATCCATCCGCCTGGAGCGCCGCGGGAAGACCCGGCGCGGGTTGCCTGAAGACGGCGGCGAGGATAGCGAAGGCCGCGTTAGCGCAACGTTAAGCGCCAGGGGCGAGGGACAGGGAGAGGGGGAGAGTAGCCTCGGTGCTCACCCTCACCCTCACCCCCGCCCTCTCCCATCGAGGGAGAGGGGGTTTCATGGCGAACCGAAGCGCTATCGACCCACGCGAAACCCGGATGAATCGAAAAATCAGTCGAAAGCGACGGTGACCGAGGTGCCGCGGCTCTCGCCGCTGTCCAGCCGGATGCGCCAGCCGTAGCGGTCGCAGATGCGCTTCACCAGGAAAAGCCCGATGCCGGCGCCCTCGCTCGCCGCGCCGCGGAAGTGGCGCAGGAAGACCTGGTCGAGCGCATCGCCCGGAATACCGCGGCCGGAATCCTCGACCACCAGCTGGCGGGCGTCCTGCAGGATGCGGACCGTCCCGGCGTCGGTGTACGAGAAGGCGTTGCGGACCAGGTTGGAGACCATGACGTAGACCAGGCCGCGATCGACCGGCAGTTCGAGCGAGGCGTCGGTGCGCACCTCCAGTTCCACCGGCTTGTTGCGCAGCAGGTAGCGGTGCTTTTCCACCGCCTCCTCGACCACGGCGGCGACCGCGCAGGCCGCGCCGGGCGCGGCCGCGCTCTCCTCGCGCGCCATCAGCATCAGCGCCGTGCCGAGCTCGGCCATGTCGCGGGCGGCGCGGTCGATGCGCGCGGCGCGGTTGCGCTGCTTCTGCGTCAGGGTCTCGTCCGAGAGCAGGATCTCCGAGGAACTCAGGATCACCGCCAGCGAGGTGCGCAGCTCGTGGCTCATGTCGGCGGTGAAGGCGCGCTCGCGCTCGATGAAAGCGCGCATGCGCTCCATCTGCCGGTCGAATACCCGCGCCAGTTCGCCGACCTCGTCGCGGGCGAAATCGTCCGCCAGCGGATTCATCCAGTCGTCCGGGCCCCGCGTGCGCACCTTGGCCGCCAGCCGCGCCACCGGCGCGATCACCCCGCGCGCCAGCCAGAAGCCGCCGAGCGCCGAGAACAGGGTGGCGGCCAGCACGATGATGCCGAGCAGCAGGGCGAAGCGCTGCTCGCGGCGGTGCTGCAGCGAGGTGTCGTAGAGCAGGATGTAGCGCGCGCCCTGGCGGTCGGCCACCGCCACGCGGTAGGGCAGCTCGCCGACGCGCAGGTCGTGGCGGCCGGGCAGCAGGTCGCGCAGATAGGCCGGCAGTTGCTCGCGGTCGTCGCCCTCCTGGACGTAGCCGTGCAGGATCACGGTCGCCGGCGGCAGCGACTTCGGATTCCGCTCGCGCCGCGCGATGTAGTCGTCCAGCTCGGTGGTCAGGGTCTCGTCGATCAGGCGCTGGCTCAGGTCGTGCGCGGCCAGCAGCAGCACCACGGCCAGCGCAAGGCTGATCACCGCGCCGAAGCCGGCGAAGAAGACCGCGACGCGGTAGCGCAGGCTAGGCTGGGCCACGTTCGTCCTCCGCGAGCCGGTAGCCGACGCCGCGCAGCGTGTGCAGCAGCGGCGCCGCCCCGGGCGGATCGATCGCCGCGCGCAGCGTGTGGATGTGGACGCGCAGCGCGTCGCTGTCCGGCGGCGAGTCGCCCCACACCGCCTGCTCGATCTCGCGGCGCCAGACCACCTGGGGCGAGCGCTTCATCAGCAGCTCCAGGATGCGCAGCGGGATCGCCGGCAGCTCGATCGCCCGCTCGCCGCGGCGCACGCGCAGCGCCGCCAGGTCGAAGCTCAGGTCCGCCACCTGCAGCAGCCGCAGCCCCTCGCCGGCCCGCGTGCGCCGCGCCAGCGCGTGCAGGCGCATCTCCAGCTCGCGCAGCTCGAAGGGCTTGACCACGTAGTCGTCCGCGCCGCAGTCGAAGCCGGCCGCCTTGTCGTCCAGCGTGCCGCGGGCGGTCAGGATCAGCACCGGCGTCGGCTTGCCCGCCTCGCCGCGCAGCCGGCGGCACAGGGTCAGCCCGTCCATGCGCGGCAGGGTCAGGTCCAGGACGATCACGTCGAAATCGCCGGCGGCCGCCAGCCGCAGGCCGGCGACGCCGTCGGGCGCGGCGTCCACCCGGTGGCCGCGCTCCTCGAGGTAGTCGACGATGTTGGCCGCCAGATCCCGGTTGTCCTCGACCACCAGGATGTTCAGGGCGGCCATCGGATCGTCCGTCCGGCGCGCGCCGCGGCCGGAGTCTGCGCGCCGCTCACACCGCCAGCAGTTCGGCCAGGCGGGTGGAGGCGATGCGCAGCTTTTGCGAGAGGTGCTGCACGAGTTCGATCAGCACCTTGATGCCGAGCTGGGCATCCTCGGCCAGCAGGCCGGTGAGCGCCTCGCGGTCGATCACCGCGAACTCGGTCGCCACCGCCGCCGCGCAGGTCGCCACCCGCGGCCTGCCGTCGATCATGGACATCTCGCCGAGGATCTCGCCGGCCGCCACGTCGCCGATGTCCCGTTCGCCGCCGGCGTGGTCCCGCTTGAGCACGCGCACCCGGCCGCTGATCACGAACAGCGCGAAGTCGCCCTGCTCGCCCTCGGCCACCAGGACCGTGCCCGCCGGCGCCGCGTAGCAGGGCATGCGCACGGCCAGCCGGCGCACCTCCTCGTAGGAGAAGTCCTCGAACATGCGGATGCGGTCGATGATGCCGGCGATGCGGTCGATGAACTGGGTGGCGTCGCCCAGGTGCACCAGGCCGGGGAAGTAGTCGCGCATCGGCATGTGGACCGGGCGGGCGGACGGCCTCGGGGCCGCCCTACTCGGCGTCCTCGAGCCGCAGCCGGCGCTGGCGCGCGGCGTCGGCCAGAATGTCCAGGACCTGGAGGCTGTCCTCCCAGCCCAGACAGGGATCGGTGATGCTCTTGCCGTACTCCAGCGGCTTGCCCGGCAGCAGGTCCTGGCGGCCTTCCTTCAGGTGCGACTCCACCATCACGCCGAAGATGCGCTCCTCGCCGGCCGCCATCTGCTCGGCGATGTTGCGCGCCACCTCGATCTGGCGCTTGAACTGCTTGCGCGCATTGGCGTGGGACAGGTCGATCATCACCCGCTGCGCCAGCCCGGCGATGCCCAGTTCCTTGCAGGCGCGCTCGACCGCGTCGCAGTCGTAGTTCGGCTCCTTGCCGCCGCGCAGGATGATGTGGCAGTCCTCGTTGCCGTTGGTGGCCACGATCGCCGAGTGCCCGCCCTTGGTGACCGAGAGGAAATGGTGCGGATGCTGGGCGGTGCGCACCGCGTCCACCGCGATGCGCACGTTGCCGTCGGTGCCGTTCTTGAAGCCGACCGGGCAGGACAGGCCGGAGGCCAGTTCGCGATGCACCTGCGACTCGGTGGTGCGCGCCCCGATCGCGCCCCAGCTCACCAGGTCGGCGATGTACTGCGGCGTGATCATGTCGAGGAACTCGGTGGCCGCGCCCAGCCCCATCTCGTTGACGTCGACCAGCAGGTGGCGCGCGATGCGCAGGCCCTCGTTGATGCGGAAGGAGCCGTCCAGCCGAGGGTCGTTGATCAAGCCCTTCCAGCCGATGGTGGTGCGCGGCTTCTCGAAATACACGCGCATGATCACCAGCAGGTCGGCGGCGTGGCGCTCCTGCTCCGCCTTCAGGCGCCGGGCATACTCGATCGCGGCGTCGTAGTCGTGGATCGAGCACGGGCCCATCACGACCACCAGCCGGTCGTCGGCGCCGTGCAGGATGCGGTGGATCGCCTGGCGGGTGTTGAAGGTGGTCTCGACCGCCACCGGCGTGGCGGGAAATTCCCGCAGCAGGTGGGCGGGCGGCGCCACCTCCCAGATGTCCTTGATGCGGACGTCGTCGGTGACCAGCTTGATCGGTGCGTTCATCATCCTCGTGCGTGCCCGCGGGCAGGAGGCGGCCGGGCAGCTTCTTTCGAAAGCCTTGATTCTAGCCCGAATTTACCCGGGGCCCCAGCCCGGGCGGATCCGCTCCGGTGGCTATAATGGCGCGTCATGCCCTCACCCGGTCGCGGGCCATGCGCATCGCCCTCCTGTCCGACATCCACAGCAACCTGGAAGCGCTCCAGGCCTGCCTGGCCCACGCCCGCCGCCAGGGCGCGGAGCGCTTCGGCTTCCTCGGCGACCTGGTCGGCTACGGCGCCGACCCCTGCGCCTGCCTGGATCTGGTGATCGACCTCGTCGACCGCGGGGCCGCGGCGGTCATGGGCAACCACGACGAGGCCGCGCTCGGTGGACTGTGCGCCGAGATGAACATCCCGGCGCGCGACGCGATCTACTGGACGCGCCGGCAGCTCGCCGAGCGGCACCGCGAGTTCCTGGCCAGGCTGCCGCTCACCGCCAGCGTAGACGGCACCCTGCTGGTACACGCCAGCGCGGACGCGCCCGCGGCGTGGACCTACGTGAGCAACGAGGAGCGCGCCCAGCGCAGCCTGCAGGCGACCGAGGCGCGGCTCACCTGCGCCGGCCACGTGCATGCGCAGCACCTGTACTACACCAGTCCGTCCGGCGGGGTGCGCGAGCATCCCCCGGAACCCGGCGTCCCGATCCCGCTGACGCGGCAGCGCCGCTGGCTGGCGCTGGTCGGCTCGGTGGGCCAGCCGCGGGACGGCAACCCGGCCGCCTGCTACGCCCTGCTGGACGGGGCGGCCGACCAGATCGTCTTCCACCGCGTGCCCTACGACCATTTCGCGGCGGCGCGCAAGGTGATCGCCGCCGGTCTGCCCGAGCGGCTGGCGCTGCGGCTCGCGCAGGGGCACTGATGGAACGGCGCCTGAAGCCCGGGGAGGAGCACGCCGGCTTCCGCGTCCTGGATCTCATGCACGAGGGCGGCATGGCGCTGCTCTACCGGGTCTGCCGGGCCGAGGGCGGAGAGCCGCTGGTGATGAAGCTGCCCAGGCTCGGCTTCGGCGACCACCCGGCCTGCTACGTCGGTTTCGAGACCGAGACGATGCTGCTGGCGCGGCTCACCGGTCCGCACGTGCCCCGGCTGGTGGCCAGGGGCGAGACCGGCGAGGGGCCGTACCTGGTGATCGAGCTGATCGACGGCCCGGAGCTTTCCGATTTCTTCCGGCGCGCGCCCCTGCCGGCGTACGAGGCGGCGCGGCTGATGCTGCCGGTGGCCGAGGCGGTACACGACCTGCATCGCCAGGACGTCATCCACTTCGACCTGAAGCCGGCGAACGTGCGCTTCCGCGCGGACGGCACGGCGGTGCTGCTCGACTTCGGCCTGGCGCGGCACGGCCGGCTGCCGGACCTGGCGGGCGAGGAGTTCGACCGGCCGCTCGGCACCGGCGCCTACATCGCGCCGGAACAGGTGCTCGGCCTGCGCTCCGACCCGCGCAGCGACCTGTTCGCCCTGGGCGTGATGCTCTACGAGCTTGCCACCGGCGTCCTGCCCTTCGGCATGCCGACGACTCCCTCGGGCTTCCGCAGGCGGCTGTGGACCGACCCGCTGCCGCCGCGCCGCCGCCGGCCCGACCTGCCTGAGTGGTACCAGCAGATCACCCTGCGCTGCCTGGAGACCGAGGCGGCCAACCGCTACGCCACCGCCGCCCAGCTTGCCTACGACCTCGCCCATCCGGAGCAGGTGGCGATCGACGAGCGCGGCCGGCGGCTCGAGCGCATCGGGCTGGCGGCGCGGCTGGCGCGCTGGCTGCGGCTGCAGCGCGCCCCGCCCCGCCCGGCCGCCGCGCCCTCCGAGCACCTGGCCAGCGCGCCGCACGTGCTGGTAGCCCTGGACACCGGCGCCGGGGAGGCGCTCGGCGCGGCGCTGCGCGAGGCGGTGGCGCGCATCGTCCAGGCGCGACCGGACTGCCTGGTCACCTGCATCACCGTGTTCGAGCCCTCCGCGCTCACCCAGCAGGAGGACGGCGAGGAGATCGCCCGCGGCATGATGACCGAGCGCTTCATGGCGCTGCGCCACTGGGCCCGGCCGCTCGGCCTTCCCGATGCAAGGCTGCGCTACCACGTGCTCGAAGGCACCGACGCCGCGGCCCGGATCGCCGGCTACGCCGCGGCGCGGCACGTCGACCACATCGTCATCGGCGCGCGCGGCAGCGGCAGCCTGCGCCGCTTCATCGGCTCGGTCTCGGCGCGGGTGGCGGCCGAGGCGCCCTGCACGGTCACCGTGGTGCGGCCCGAGGCGCACCGCGAGCCGCCGGCCGGCGCAACAAAACCGTAATCCGGGTCGAGTCCCTGTAATAGAATCCAGCGCACAAAAATGCGGCGCCGGAGTCCGGCATCCACCGGCCCGGCGAACGCCAGCCCACCGTTCGTCACACAAAAGGAGGAGACCATGTTGTTCCGCTCACGCAGCCTGTTCCAGCTTCTCGCAGTCACCGCCTTCGTCGGCTGGTCCGTGGGCGCCCAGGCCCAGGAGACGCCGATCCAGCCGCCCGCCGGCGTGCGGATCGTCGAGGCCAAGGAGGTGCAGGATCTCCAGGCCAAGGGCGCCATCCTGGTCGACACCCGCCGCGCTTCCGAGTACGGCGAGGGCAGCATCAAGGGCGCGATCTCGGTTCCCTACGATCCGGAGAAGAGCGCCAAGGCGGCGGACTTCGACGCCAGCCAGGACAAGTTCGACCTCTCCAAGCTCGCCGACAAGGACAAGAACATCGTGGTGTTCTGCAATTCCGGCACCTGCTGGAAATCCTACAAGGCCGCGGT
>DATMWM010000376.1:0-3797 GCA_035562535.1 Rhodocyclaceae bacterium
TGATACCGTGGTGCGTCTCGACTCTCCGCTCGCCAACCTGGCGA
Organism: Rhodocyclaceae bacterium; assembly: GCA_035562535.1. GTDB lineage: Bacteria > Pseudomonadota > Gammaproteobacteria > Burkholderiales > Rhodocyclaceae > DATMWM01. The sequence continues at coordinate 45 of DATMWM010000376.1, forward strand.
TCCTGAAGACCCTGCTCACCACGAAGGCGGATGTCGTGGTCACCGACGCTTTGGGGAACACGGTTGCGACGATCGACTACAACCCCACGACCCTGGCGATCCTGCTGGGCAGCGCGTCCGACAAGTACATCGCGATCAGCCCGGACACGGTCTACGCGATCTTCAAGATCCTGCTGAAGGCAGAGCCGACGGACTATATGGCGGACTTGGGCACAATCGCGGCCGACGCCAACTTCGTTCGCGACCAGATCATGACTGACCACGACAACTGAGATCGGCTGATCCACAGAATCCGGCGCGCCGCGGCAGTCGATGCGGCGACGCCGGGCAGGGCCGGTAGAGGTACGAAGTGCATCCGGTCGGCGCGGCAGGAGGTCAGGCGCCGGCCGGGTCGCGGCTCCCCAATCTGCGACATCCTGAAGATGCGCCTCGCACCCTCCGGCCGCATTAACGGACGGAGGAAATCATGAAAACCAGTTTCAAAAACTCCCCGATCCTCGGTACCGCTGCCGCGTTGTGTGCCCTCTTTGCGTTCCCGCTCGCGGTCGAACTTGCCGCGGGTGTCGATACCGGAATCATGCAGCAGGCAGTTGCCAAGGACAGTGGATTGAGCAAGGCAGTAACCGCCCAGGGCGGTTCGACCAGCAACAGCGCAGGTCACGAGAGCGGCGGGACCAGTCACAGCAGCGGTTCGAGCCACAGCGGAGGCTCGGGCGGCAGCAAGGGCGGCGGCCACACGAGCGATTCCAACCAGCACGGCAGCAGCCAAAACGCCGACCACGGCAGCACGCCCCACTCTGGCGGCATGGCCGGGGGCCTGAAGCTGCGCCACGGCATGGGCAAGAATCACGTCGGCCACGTTCCAGGCCAGCACGACGACGCGACCGCCGAAACCGAGAAGGGCCAGAAGGGCAAGCGCAAGGGCGGCAGCGGCGGCCACGACGTCTTCGCCGGCGGCACCGGCCTGGGCGGAACCGAGCAGGTACCGGAAGGCGTCGCGGTGGAAGTCGCGTTCGCGTCAGAGCCGGTGCAGGTTGCGGCCACCGAGCAGAACAGCAACGGCTTCGGTCCGCAGCATCGGTTCCGCTTCCGCTACTGGGGCGGACGCAACATTCCGGACGATGACGGCGGTGGCGACGACGGCGGTGACGATGGCGTTGGCGACGGCGTTGGCGACGGCGAAGTCCCGTCGGTCGTGGTGGTAGTCGCCCCGCCGACAACGGTGGTGAACACCGGCGGCGGCGGTCCGACGAGCAGCTTCACGCTTGCCGCCGCCGGCAGCTGCGACGACCACGTTCCGGGCACGCTCTCCGGCTGGGACCGCTACTCCCGCCGCAACATGGAGCGCATGGACCGGGTAATGCGCAGCCTGGCGCCGGAGGTCTCCGGCGGTGCCTGGGTGTCCAAGAGCTACCTGGTGGCGAACATCCAGGACGAGCTCGAGAAGCCCAAGCCGAACACGACGCTGGTCGGCACCTACTTCGGCCTGGTGGCCACGAACCCGGTGTCCGCGGGCCTGGTGAAAGCGGCATGCAACGCGCTGTGCGTGGGCGTGGATGGCGATCAGGCGCATGAGATCGCCAAGGCGGCCGAGGTGCAACGCCTCGTGCTCAAGTAGGTCGTCACGCAATAGTGCCGGGGCCACGTACACCGCGCCGTGCCCCGGCGACAAGGATGCCAACGCGGCGGTGATTCAGGTCCGAGGCAACTCGGGCCGACGGATTGACGGCGGCACGCTCGGGCCTGAACCTTTTTTCCCGCGGCCGCGTTTCCTTTCTGCCGTTTCCGGGGGCACCCCAGGGTGTCCCCGGAATCTTTCCAGGCACCATCCCGAGCAGGTTCGTCCCGGTTCGCCGCGCCGGGCCATGATGTAAACTGCGGCATCCCTTCGAATCGCACCCAGGTCGAGCGCCCCGTTTGCATACAGAAGGCAAATCGCATCGCCGCAGCGTCGCCGCCCTACCGTTGGCCGTGGCCGTGTCGCTGATCGCCGCCTGCTCGACCGCGCCGCAGCGCCCGCCTGCGTCGCCCGCATCCTCAGCCGAGCCGTCGGCATCGGTCAGGCCGGCGGAGAAATCCGCCGACGCGCCCCGGCGCGGCGGGTATTACCTGGACGACGGCCCCGGCGACAGCCCGCCGCCGAACCTGGACGCGATTCCCGACGCGGAGCCCAGGGTCGAGCCGCTGCACCGCTACGCCAACAACCCGTACTCCGTATTCGGCCAGGAGTACGTTCCCGACCAGAAACTCAAGCCCTACAAGAAGCGCGGCGTGGGCAGCTGGTATGGCCGGCGCTTCCACGGCCAGAAGACCTCCAGCGGCGAGCCCTACGACATGTACGCCATGACCGCCGCCCATCCGACCCTGCCGATTCCGAGCTATGCGCGGGTGAGCAGCCTGGCCAATGGCAGGTCGGTCGTGGTGCGGGTCAACGACCGCGGACCGTTCCTGGCGGGGCGGATCATAGACCTGTCCTACGCGGCCGCGCACCGGCTGGGTTATGCGACGAAGGGCAGCGGTGCGGTGGAGGTCCAGCTGATCACGCCCGATGAAATCCAGCTTGCCGCGAAGGCGGGAAAGTCCGCCAAGCCGGCAACGGCAGTCGCCGCAGAACCGGGCCCACCCGGTGCGAAGCCGGTCGCGGTCGCCGCCGCCGCGGCTCCGATCAACGGCGCGCAGGCCAGGGGGCCGATGTCCCTCGCCGAAACCGATCCGCTGGCCGAGCTGATCGCCGCCGCCGAGGAACAGTCGAAGCCGGCGGTGCTGCCGTCGGTCAGCGAAGCCGGCGGCACCTATCTGCAGCTCGGCGCGTTCTCGGGCAAGGACAACGCCGAGAGCTTCCTTGCCCATGTGACCCGGGAGCTGGCCTGGGCCGCCGACAAGCTCTCGGTGGTCCTGCGCGACGGCAGGTACCGCGTGGTGCTCGGACCGTACGCCGGCACGCCCGAGGCCAACCGGAATGCCCAGAAGGTCCGCGACTCCCTCGGCCTGAAGCCGATGCTGGTGCAGCGCTGAGGGCGCTGCGGGGCGTTTGCTATAATCCGCCCCTTTTCCGCGGTCGTCCCGATGCGTCAGATCCTCCTGTTTTTCGCCTGCGTGCTGTCGTTCGCCGCGCAGGCCCAGCTCGCGCCCCAGCCGCCCACGGTGGCGGCGAAATCCTGGCTGCTCCTGGACGCCGGCTCCGGCCAGGTGCTGGCCAGCCACAACCCGGACACCAAGGCCGAGCCCGCTTCGCTCACCAAGCTGATGAGCGCCTACCTGGTGTTCGCCGCGCTCAAGCAGAAGACGCTCAAGCCCGATCAGGTCGTCCCGGTGTCGACCAAGGCATGGAAGACCGGCGGCTCGCGCACCTTCATCGAGCCTGACAAGCCGGTGACCGTGGAGGAACTGCTGAACGGCATGATCGTGCAGTCCGGCAACGACGCCTCGGTGGCCCTGGCCGAGGCGGTGGCTGGCTCCGAGGAAGTGTTCGCGCAGATGATGACCCGCGAGGCGCAACGGCTCGGGCTGAAGAACAGCAGTTTCACCAATTCCACCGGCCTTTCCGACCCGCAGCACTACACTACGGCGCGCGATTTGGCCCTGCTGGCCGCCGCGATCATCCGCGACTTCCCCGAGTACTACACGATCTACTCGAAGAAGGAATACACCTACAACCGGATCACCCAGCCGAACCGCAACCGGCTGCTCTGGCTGGACCCCACGGTGGATGGCGTGAAGACCGGCCACACCGAGACCGCCGGCTACTGCCTG
>DATMWM010000377.1:0-3734 GCA_035562535.1 Rhodocyclaceae bacterium
TGCTGGAGGCGCTCGAACGCAACCGGGTCGACCATGTCGATGGCTCGAAGATCGTGCTCGGGTTGAAGGCCGGGGCAGGGTTCCCGCAGTTCCCGCGTGGCGGCACCCACTGGACCGCCTATCCGGCGGCGGTGGTGGGCAACGCGCTGATCGCCGAGGCCGCGCGGCAGTCCGGCGCGGCGCTGCGGCCGATGGACTACACCTACCGGCTGGGGGCAGGCCGCAAGGCCTACGACGAGAGCTACACCGACCTGGCGGACCTGCTGAACCTGGTCCGCTACCGCGAGTACGAGACCGAGGCGCTGCCGGTCTGGGAATTCGGCCGGCAGGACAAGGCCGGCGGCCCGGGGCTGGCTACCGTCGTGGTCGGCGGCAGCTTCAACATGCTGCTGCTGCCGCTGCTCTCGGATTCCGGCGCCTTCGAGCCTATCGAGTTCTACTACTACACGACCCTCGCGCAGTATCGCTATTCCGGCGGCCTGCGGACGGTCCGGGGACCGAACGGCCCGCCGTTGCGCGAGGCGATCGCGGGCGCCGACCTGCTCGTCCTGGAGGAGAACGAGCAGACGCTCGCCTCCCCGCACGGCAAGCTGCTGGCCGACGAGGTCCTCGATCCGGGGCGGTGAGCGCAGGCCGCCGCCGACTTTGCGGGCGCGGCCTGCGCAGAGTATCGTTCGACCCGGCCGGGCGCGAGGCGCCCCCAACCGAACCGCGAGCCACACGATGTCCGACAAATCGACAGCTTCGAAGAAGAACGTCCCCAGCGGCCCGATCGACCTGGCGCGCCTGCGCAACATCGGCGTCATCGCCCACATCGACGCCGGCAAGACCACGGTCACCGACCGCATCCTGTTCCACGCCGGCCGCACCCACAAGCTCGGCTCGGTCGACGACGGCACCACGGTCACCGACTGGATGGAGCAGGAGCGCGAGCGCGGCATTACCATCGTCGCGGCCGCGGTCACGGCGCACTGGCGCGACTGCGCGATCAACCTGATCGACACGCCCGGCCACATCGACTTCACCGCCGAGGTGCAGCGCTCGCTGCGCGTGCTCGACGGCGCGGTGGTGGTGTTCGACGCCGTGCACGGGGTGCAGCCGCAGAGCGAGACCGTCTGGCGGCAGTCCGACCGCCACCGCGTGCCGCGCATCTGCTTCGTCAACAAGATGGACCGGGTCGGCGCGGACTTCGCGCGCGCGGTGGCGAGCATCGCCGAGCGGCTCGGCGTGGTGACTGCCGCCCTGCAGTTGCCGATCGGCGCCGAGGGCGGCTTCGCCGGTGTCGTGGACCTGATCGCGATGAAGGCGCTCGCCTGGAGCCGCGAGCCGGGCGTGCCGCCGCAGGCGGGCGAGATTCCCGCCGAGCTGCGCGCGGCCGCCGAATCGGCCCGCGCCGAGCTGATCGAGCGGATCGCCGAAGCCGACGACGAGGTGCTCGGCCTCTACGCCGCCGGGCAGGAGCCGGATGCCGCGCTGCTGCGCGCCGCGCTGCGCCGCGCGACGCTGTCGAACAGGCTGTTCCCGGTGTTCTGCGGCACGGCGCTGCGCGACGTCGGCGTCCAGCCGCTGCTCGACGGCGTGGTGGATTTCCTGCCCTCGCCGCTGGACATCGGCGAGGTGACCGGCACCGATCCCGAGAAGGGCCGCGAGGTCGTGCTGCGCCCGCGCGACGAGGATCCGGCCGCCGCGCTGGTGTTCAAGATCGCCAACGACCCCTACGTCGGGCACCTCTCCTACGTGCGGGTCTATTCCGGAACGGTGCGCACCGGCATGTCGCTCTACAACGCGGGGCGCGAGCGCAAGGAGCGCGTCGGCCGGCTGCTGCGCATGTACGCCAACCACCGCGAGGACGTGGACGCGATCCATGCCGGCGACATCGCCGGGGTCCTCGGCCTGGGCCGCACCTACACCGGCGACACGCTGAGCGAGATCGGGCATCCGGTGGTGCTCGAATCGATCAGCTTCCCCGAGCCGGTGATCCGGGTCACTGTCGAGCCGAAGACCGCCGCCGACCAGGAGCGCATGAGCGAGGCGCTGCGCCGCCTGGCCGACGAGGACCCGACCTTCCGCCTGGGCATGGACGAGGAGAGCGGCCGGGTGGTGATCGCCGGCATGGGCGAACTGCACCTGGACGTGCTGCTCGAGCGCCTGCGCCGCGAGTACAACGTGCCGGTGTGGAAAGGGCGGCCCTGGGTCGCCTACCACGAGACGATCACCCGCGAGGTGCCGGCGGTGGAGGCGGAGTTCAGCCACCAGACAGGCGGCCGCGGCCAGTATGCGCGCGTCGTGCTGTCGCTGCGGCCGGGCGAGCGGGGTTCCGGCATCCGCTTCGAGAACGCGGTCGGCCACGCCGTGATCCCGGCCCATTTCGTCACCGCGGTGGAACGCGGCGTGCGCGACGGCGCCCAGGCCGGCGTGCTCGGCAGCCACCAGGTCATCGACATGGTCGTCCGGCTGGAGGGCGGCGCCGCGCATCCGGTCGAATCCACCGAACTCGCCTTCCGCACGGCGGCGGCGAGCGCGCTGCGCGACGGCATGCGCCAGGGCGAGCCGGCCCTGCTCGAACCGGTCTTCCGCATCGAGGTGCTGGTGCCGAGCGAATTCACCGGAGGCGTGCTCTCGCAGCTTGCCGGCCGGCGCGCCGAGATCCAGGCGGTCGAGCACCGGCCGGGCGGCGTCGAGGCGATCGTCGGCCACATCCCGCTCGCCGAGACCTTCGGCTACGTCACCGAACTGCGCTCGGCCACCCAGGGCCGGGGCCTGTTCACCATGGAATTCGACCACTACGCCCTGGTCGAGCCGGACCGGGCGAAGGCGATCCTCTCCGGCGGGGCGTACCTGTAGCTCGCTCGCGATGCCGGAATGCGCCGCATTGCAATCGCACGGAGCGCGTAGGGCGGGATAGGGCGCAGCCCGTATCCCGCGATCGTAGGATCGGTTTATCAGGGCCCTGATTTTGCACGCTTGGGGTCCGCCGGAGCGACTTCCACGCATAGTGCGCTGCTGTGGCGCAGGGCCGACTCGTGCTGGAGCACGATGTGGCGGGCGCTTTCCCGGATGACGCCGATCCGGGCTGCGATCTGGGTCCAGGAAAGCCCCTGTTCGTGGAGCCGCGCTGCGCGTTCGGCACGCTCCCTGGCGGCCTGATAGCGCGCGCGGTTCTCCGTCGCGGCCCGGGGCAGCGGCCCGGTCAGCCGCAGTTGCGGATGGCATTCCAGGATGCGCAGGCAATCGGCCTGCAGGGCGCGGAATCCGTTCGGCCGCCTGGCGGTGACCCTGACGCCGCCCGGCAGCCGCCGGTCCAGGTGCGGGAGGATCGCCTCGGCCTGATCCACGAAGCCCTCCTTGGCGTCCAGGTGATCGGGCAGCGACACCTGTATCGCCGAGATCGGCTCGCCGTCCAGCACGCGCAGGAACACGGCGAGCGGGGACAGCGGATTGCCGTCGCACCATGCGCCGGCAGACGCGCCGGGCCCGCCCCGCGAACCCGGGGCCGCCTGCGCGTCGCCGGATGCGGCAGTCATCTCCCGGTCCCGTACCTCGTTCGCGCCGGCCACGCTATCGCGCCGGCGAGGCCGGGTGAGCTTGCGCGGGCGCAGGCGCCGAGGTGCGCCAGACGATCCACGCACCGCAGACCAGCGTCACGACCATGGAAACGCCGAGCAGCCCGGTGCTGATGCCGGCGGACTGCATGCACGCCTGCTCGAACACGCCGAGGCCGATGCACACCCCGG
>DATMWM010000378.1:0-4585 GCA_035562535.1 Rhodocyclaceae bacterium
GGCCAAATTTCTCATGGACCATGAAAACGGGGATTGCGAGGCTCATTTTCCGGGCGCTCCCTTCACGATCTCACTGCCCCGCCACCTCGAAAGGATTGAACACCCGCACGCCGAACGGCCTGAAGTCCGCCACATTGCGGGTCACGACAGTGAGGTCGTGGACGACGGCGGTTGCGGCGATCATGGCGTCCTCGTAAAGGGTGTCGGACTTCCGGTGCATGAGCCGAGCCCAGGCGCGAAAGGTTTTGCCGTCCATGGGCAGGACGTTCCACGACGCGGCCAGCAGATCCGTCCCTCAATCTCGGCAGCCTTGGCGGGATCCTGCTCGCGGGTGAGCTCGATTCCCGCCTGGATCTCGCCGAACGTCACAGCCGAAAGGTGCAGGTCGCCGTCGGCGGTTCCCCGCAGCCAGGACAGTACCGCCCCGCGGGGCCGTTGCCGGCGCAACTCGGATACGACATTGGTGTCGAGCAGGAACAGCCTTCTATCCCGCGACTGCCTTGCGCCGGCGGGCACGTCCTCGCGCTGGCGTTAGGGCTTCGGTACGGGCCTGGTCCGAGAGAAGCAGGTCCTTCAGAGAGGGACGTGCCGCGGCCTCCAGTCGCCGCCATTGGGCCACCGGCACGAGAACCGCGGTTTCGGCTCCGCGCCGGGTCACCAGTTGGGGGCCATCGGCGATGCAGGCCTCCAGCAACTCGCTGAACCGTGCCTTGGCATCCTGAACGGGCCAGGACTTCATGGAAACCTCCGTGGACTAGTCATTCAGCTAGTCAGATTGTCCAATGGATCGAGGCGGCCCGCCATGCTGTGCCAGGCCATGAAGACCGACGCCCAGGGTTCCGCTCGCGCTTCAGCTGGTTGATGTCCTGCACCCGGAACCGGCCCTGAGGCAAGGCGCTGCGCGAGGCCCGGGCTCGGGCCAGCCGCTCGCTGACAGGCACGCGGTTCGGGATGAGCACGGACTCCAGGCACACGATCGCCTCGCTGTTCAGGCTGCGGCGGTGCATCTCGGCGGACGCCTTCAGCCGATCGCAGACCTCGTCGGGGATGTTCTTCAGCGTCAGGGTCGTTGGCACGGCAGCCTCCGTTCGAAGCGAAACCACTATGGTTGCGTTCCGGTAGCCGGTCAATCACGAGGCGCACCACCGCCGTTCGGACCCGATCCGTGCGGCGAGAGCGCAGACGGCGCCACTGCCTCCGGGGATTCGCCTGCTTGCTTTTCCGGCCCGACCTGCTGAAATGCCGGACATGACGACCAACCCCTTCCCACTTCCCCCAAATCTTCCGGTCCCTGTCGACGACGGCGCGGCGTGCCATCTTCCCGGCATGGCCCTGCCCGATGTCGTCCTCGCGGCAACGGACGGTTCGGTCGTGTCTCTGGCGATGCTCGCCGGCCGGTGGGTAATCTATGTCTATCCGATGACCGGGCGCCCCGGCGTGGCGCTGCCGGTAGGCTGGGACGGGATCCCCGGGGCGCGGAGCTGCCCGCCCCCGGTCGGGCCGGCGCCGGCGCACGACTCTGAAACATGATCAAGCATCGCTTCTGCACGATCTGCGGCGTCCATCTTTTCGGCGAGCAGGCCGATCCGGCGCGCAAGCGCAGGGCGGCGCTCGCCGTGCGCCGCCTCGAAGGCGTCGGCACGGCCGCGGTGCCGCTGCGGCACTTCGACGGCCGTTGGTTCTGAACCCCGGGAAAACCTTGGGTGCCGAACCTGGAAGCGTGCTGAAGCCGGCCGCCGCCTACTTCGGCCTGGTCTTCGGCACCGGCTTCGTCCTCGGTGCGATCCGCGTGCCCTTCCTCGTGCCGGCCTTTGGCGACCGGATCGCGGAGCTGATCGAGGCACCGCTGATGCTGGTCGCCATCGTTCTGGCGGCGCGCTGGGTGGTACGCCGGCCCTGCGCGGGCTGTGGCCCAGCAACGCTCCTGGCGGTGGGCGCGATCGCCGCAGGGCTGGTGCTTGCGGCGGACGTGGCGGTAGGGCTCGGACTGCGCGGCATGACGCTGGCGCAGGTGTTCTTCGATCGCGACGCGGTGTCGGGTGCGGTGTATTACGCGCTCATCGCGCTCTTTGCCGCGATGCCGGCGATAGTCGGCCGCCGGGGAGCGGGAGGTCGCGCGACGCCGTCGAACCAGCCTTCTGCTGGCGCTGGAGGAGCACGAAAGGAAGCCCGGCCTGCCGACCGCCGCGGCTGATGCCGATGGCAAGGCATGAGTCCCGCCGCGGATCGCGTGCCTCAGACGCAGTAGGGCCTGTCCAGCCAGGCGCGCAGAACGGCGGCGTCACGCGCCGGCAGGTAGTCGTAGCCCGCGGCGAGGTCCCGGCCCACGTGGGCCGCCACGGCGCGTCCCACCCCGTGGTTGGTCACGAGGTGGAAATACCATGCGAAGGGATAGCCGGCGTGGCGGTCGTAGATGTGCAGCGCGGCGCCGAGGTCCGCGCCGGCCTTCTCGTCCATGTCGGGCGGCGGACTGCGCTTGCGCGGCGCGGGCACCGGCTTGGCGGACAGGCGCTCCTGCCTGAAGCGGTCGAGGTGGTCGGCCAGCGCCAGCACCCACTCGTCGCTGAAGTGGGCGCTCTGCCCGGCGCTGCTCGCGTCCCATTCCTCCAGGAAGCGCACCGCCGGCGGCGAAACCGGGGACTGGCCCTGGAGGCGTCCGAGGAAGGAGTTGATGTCGGTCAGCCGCCGCAGGGCGTAGCGCGCGGGCGAGACCGGGCGCGGTTCGACGCCCAGCGGCCGCTCCGGATCGACCAGCAGGGCCGGATCGTCCGGCGGATCGTCCGGATCGAACAGACGCCGGTCGGCGACCTCCTCGAGTTCCTCGACCTCCAGTTGCAGGAACTCGGCGGCCCGCCTGCCGTAGGCGGCGACGAAGTAATGGGTGCGCCCCGCAATGCGGGTGGCAAGCGGCGGCGCGTCCCCGAAGGTCAGGGCGAAGCGCAGCGGATCGCCGCCGCAGGACTGCCAGGCCTGCTCCGCCCAGCGCTGGACGTCCGACGAGAGCCGGTCGCCCTGTTCCGTGATGACGCCGCCGGGCCGGTACCAGCCGCCGCGCGACAAGGCCAGGCGGAAGCCGAATCCGGGCCACATGTCCTCGATCGCCGCCAGAAGCGCCGCGTGGTGAGGCCGGGGCGGCGCGGACCCGCAGACGCGGGCCAGCTCGCCGACGGTCAGGGGTGAATCCGCAATGGCGCTGCACATGTTCTTGTCTTGACCTCCCTGCCTGGCCGTCAGGGTGCGCCATGCGCCCCGGTACGGCCACATCGGTGCGCGCGGCGCACCCTACGTGCTGGCGAACACCAGGCCGCTGGCGTGTGCCGGCTCGGTGGTGAACTTGACGCAGTGCTCGCCGGCGTCCACCAGATAGACGTTGAACCCCGCGCGCTCGGCCGCGGGGACGAGCCGGGCCGGCACGTCGTCGTCGTCGCACACGGTGAAGTGCAGCTCCGGGTAGGCGGAGCGCAGGGCGGCGACCGCGGCTTCGTCCAGACCCTGGCGCTGCACGCCGTCGGCGAGCCGCTCGATCAGTGCCGGGTCGATCATGTCTCGGCGTCCTCGACGAAGCGCTCCAGCGATGCCGCCGTCACGCCCATCACCTTGGCCAGCCAGGGCGGCGGCGCGTCCATCGTCGCCTGCAGGCGCGCCAGCGCCGCGGCGGCCGTCCCGCCTTCCGGCAGCCTGACCGGATGCACGCCGGCGCGCACCACCTTGGCCGCCGCCGGCCCGCCGATGGACTGGACATAGACCAGATCGCAGTCGCGGATCAACTCGGCGCGGGCGACGTTGCGGTCCTCGGCGGCGTCGGTGTTCAGTGTCGAGCGCACGTCGATGAGGCGTGCATCGCCGCGCGACACCTGGTAGACCAGAAAGCGCACGCAGGAGCCGAAGTGCCCGTCCAGCCTCTCGGCGTTGTTCGAGGCGACCGCCACGCGCAGCGAGCCCGGCATGTCGCCCTCCGCGTAAGCCTCGGGCCTGGGCACGTCGTCGCCCGCCAGGCCCTCGCCCCACAGGTAGCGCACCGCCTCCTTGATCTGCTCGCGCGCGACGTCCGGCTCGACGATCTCGTCGCCCTGGAGCAGCGCCGACATGTCGGCCACCGTCACCCGCGCCAGCTTTTCCTCGCTCAGCGGCGCGCCGTACTTCCCCGCCAAGGCGGCGACGAAGGCGCGCACGTCGACGCCGGGCATCGCCCGCGCCGCCAGGCCGATGCGCAGCGCGGTCTCCCGGGACATTGCCTGGGGTTCGGACATGGCTTCGCCTCCGCCCGGTCAGACCGACAGCGGCACGATGCAGGCCTCGCCCGCGGGACAGGCCACCAGGCACTGGGGCTCGTCGAACTCGCCCTCGCACTCGGTACAGGTGTTCTTGTCGATCTTGTAGATGCCGCCCTTGTCGGTGATCGACTTGGTCGGGCAGACCGGCTTGCAGTCGCCGCAGGAGGTGCACTCCGCCATGATGATCTTCATTGCCATGATCGTTTCCTTTCCTGAAATGTGCTTACTCGGGCGCTTCGAGGCGCTTGGCGCGCAGCGACACCGGTAGCCGGTCGGGCTGGGCCATCGGTTCGACGTAGTAGCTGCCGCCG
>DATMWM010000379.1:0-3665 GCA_035562535.1 Rhodocyclaceae bacterium
TAGACTTCGCCCGCGTTCTTCCAAAGGGGAGTAGCTTTCCGCCGGCGCGTCGTCAGTACGGTCAGGTTCCCTGACCCGGCGCCCGGGCAACCCAGGTTGCAAGCGAGACCTTTGCCGGCATGGCGAAGGTTTTGCTGCGCGTCGATTCCAGACGGCCTTCGTCCTGCGACGAAGGCCGTTTCGTTTTGGGGATTCGACTCGTCGGAAAGGAAAGCTATGGAAACCGTAGGCACGTGGTGGATGTGGGCCGGCTTCTTCGCCTTCGTGGTGGCGATGGTGGCCGTGGATCTGTTCCTGCTCGGCGGGCGCAAGGCGCACCGCGTGAGCTTCAGGGAGGCCGCCGGCTGGTCGGTGGTCTGGGTCGGCATGGCGCTGGCGTTCAACGCCCTGCTCTGGTGGTACCTGGACGGCAGCCTGGGGCGCGAGATCGCCAACGCCAAGGCGCTCGAGTTCCTCACCGGCTACCTGGTCGAGAAGTCGCTGGCGGTGGACAACGTGTTCGTCTGGCTGATGCTGTTCAGCTACTTCGCCATCCCCGCCGAGTACCAGCGGCGGGTCCTGCTCTACGGCGTGCTCGGCGCGATCGTCATGCGCACCGTGATGATCCTGATCGGGGCCTGGCTGATCGCCCAGTTCCACTGGATCCTCTACCTGTTCGGCGCCTTCCTGCTGATCACCGGCATCAAGATGTTCTGGTTCGCCGACGAGAAACCCGACCTGGAGAAGAACCCGGTCCTCAAGTGGATGCGCAGCCACCTGCGCATCACGCGCGAGCTGCAGGAGGAGAAGTTCGTCGTCTGGAAGGACGGCGTGCGCTGGGCCACCCCTCTGTTCCTGGTGCTTGTGCTGGTGGAAATCACCGACCTGATCTTCGCGGTCGACTCGATCCCGGCGATCTTCGCGATCACCTCGGACCCGTTCATCGTGCTCACCTCTAACATCTTCGCCATCCTCGGCCTGCGCGCGATGTACTTCCTGCTCGCCGACTTCGCCGACCGCTTCACGCTGCTCAAGTACGGCCTGGCGATCGTGCTGATGTTCATCGGCGTGAAGATGCTGCTGATCGACCTGTACAAGATCCCGATCGGCATTTCGCTCGCCACCGTGGCTCTGATCATCGGCGGCTCGGTCGCGCTCAGCCTGTGGCGAGAACGCGGCGGCAGCACAGGCGCGCGTTCCGGCTCGCGACCTGGATCGGGAGGCTGAGGAAAACCGGTCCTTCGACGGTGGGATACGGCCCTGCGGCCTATCCCACCCTACGCGCCCGCGATAGGGCGTAGGGTGGATTAGCGCCGCAGGCGCGTAATCCACCGTCCGCGACACAACGCGCCGGCGCCCGGTTGAATTCGCGTCGGCGCACACCCATCTTCCCTGAGGATTGCACGGACAGAGAAACGCACATGGAAAAGCGCACGCAGTTCAGCATCTGGTACTTCGTCTTCGCCTTCATCGCCGTGCTCTGGCTGCACGAGTTGTACGTGCAGTGGCGCACCGTGGAGCCGGTGCCCTACAGCCAGTTCCAGACCATGCTGGAGAAGGGCGAGATCGCGGAAATCACGATCACCGACAAGTACGTCCAGGGCACCCTGAAGAAGCCGCTGGAGGACGGCCGGCAGAAGTTCGTCACCACCCGGGTGGACCCGGCGCTGGCGAGGGACCTCGGCCAGTACGACGTCAAGTTCACCGGCGTGGTCGAGAGTACCTTCCTGCGCGACATCCTGTCCTGGGTGCTGCCGGCGGTGATCTTCGTCGGCATCTGGATCTGGGCGATGCGCCGCTTCGCCGAGAAGCAGGGCATGGGCGGCGGCTTCCTGTCGATCGGCAAGAGCAAGGCCAAGATCTACGTCGAGGCCAAGACCGGCGTCAGCTTCGACGACGTGGCCGGCGCCGACGAGGCCAAGGTGGAACTGCAGGAGGTGATCGGCTTCCTCAAGGATCCGAAGGGCTACGGCCGGCTGGGCGGCCGGGTGCCCAAGGGCGTGCTGCTGGTCGGCCCGCCCGGCACCGGCAAGACGCTGCTCGCCAAGGCGGTGGCCGGCGAGGCGGGCGTGCCCTTCTTCTCGATCTCCGGCTCGGAGTTCGTCGAGATGTTCGTCGGCGTCGGCGCGGCCCGCGTGCGCGACCTGTTCGAGCAGGCGCGGCAGAAGGCGCCGGCGATCATCTTCATCGACGAACTGGACGCGCTCGGCCGCGCCCGCGGCGCCTTCGGCATGGGCGGCCACGACGAGAAGGAGCAGACGCTGAACCAGCTCCTGGTCGAACTGGACGGCTTCGACCCGACCACCGGCGTGGTGCTGCTCGCCGCCACCAACCGGCCGGAGGTGCTCGACCCCGCGCTGCTGCGCGCCGGCCGCTTCGACCGGCAGATCCTGGTGGACCGGCCGGACAAGACCGGGCGCATCGCCGTGCTGCGCGTGCACCTGAAGAAGATCTCCGTCGGTCCGGACGTGGAGGTGGAGAAGGTCGCCGAGCTGACGCCCGGCTTCTCGGGCGCGGAACTGGCGAACCTGTGCAACGAGGCGGCGCTGATCGCCACCCGGCGCAACGCCGACGCGGTGTCGATGGAGGACTTCAACCAGGCTGTCGAGCGCATCGTCGCCGGGCTGGAGAAGAAGAACCGGCTGCTCAACCCGCACGAGCGCAAGGTGGTCGCCTACCACGAACTCGGCCACGCGCTGGTGGCGATGTCGCTGCCCGGCGCAGACCCGGTGCACAAGATCTCGATCATCCCGCGCGGCATCGGCGCGCTCGGCTACACCATTCAGCGCCCGACCGAGGACCGCTTCCTGATGACCCGCGAGGAGTTGGAGAACAAGATGCAGGTGCTGCTCGGCGGGCGCGCGGCCGAGCACATCGTGTTCGGCAAGGTGTCGACCGGCGCCTCGGACGACCTGCAGAAGGTGACCTCGATCGCCCGTTCGATCGTCATGCGCTACGGCATGCACGAAAAGCTCGGCAACGTGGTCTACGAGCAGGAGCGTCAGTCCTTCCTCGGCCCGATGGGTCCGAGCATGGAGGAACGCCGCTACAGCGAGGAGACCGCGCGCGAGATCGACTGCGCGGTACGCGACATCGTTTCGAAGGCCTTCGAGCGCACCGTGGCCATACTCGGCGCCTGCCGCGCCACGCTCGAGTCCGGCGCCGAGGAACTTCTGCAGAAGGAGACGTTGAACGAGGCGGAACTGCAGCGCCTGCGCACCAGCCTGCCGGCGGCGGCCTGAGCGTGCGCCGCCGCCGGCGCCGAATGGTGGTATCTTGCTGCGCTTCCCGTCATCGCGAGTTCGAAGGAGTCCAGATGAAACTGAAGAGCCTGCTCCTGGCCGCCGCCTGCGCCGCTTTCGGCGCGCCCGCCGCCGCCCAGGAACTCACCGGCACCCTGAAGAAGATCAAGGACACGAACACTATCGTGGTCGGCCACCGGGAGTCCTCGATCCCGTTCTCCTACTACGACGACAAGCAGCAGGTGGTCGGCTATGCCATGGACCTGTGCGGCAAGGTGGTGGACGCGGTGAAGAAGCAGCTCAACCTGCCGAACCTGCAGGTCAAGCTGAACCCGGTGACCTCGCAGACCCGCATCCCGCTGATGACCAACGGCACGATCGACATGGAATGCGGCTCGACCACCAACTCCATCGAGCGGCAGAAGCAGGTGGCCTTCGGCGTGG
>DATMWM010000380.1:0-8103 GCA_035562535.1 Rhodocyclaceae bacterium
CTACGCGGCCCACCGGGACGAAATCGAAACGGGCCGCCGCCGCGGGGCGGCCCGTTTCGATTTCGTCCCGGTGGGCCGCGTAGAACTCGAGGCCTTCGCGAACCGCCTTCACCACGGCCCGGGGCGTGATGGTGGCCCCGGCGAACTGGTCGAAGTCGCCGCCGTCCTTCTTCACCTGCCAGCGCGCCGGGGCGGGCCGCTCCAGCGACTTGCCTTCGAAGTCGCGGACCCAGTCGTCCTTGGCCGCTTCGATCTTGTCGCCCAGGCCCGGTGTTTCGGTATGGCGCGTGACGCGCACCCCCAGCACCGTCCCGCCCTTGTCCACCGCCATCACCAAGTCTATGGGGCCGGCATAGCCGCGGCCGCTGACGCGGAACACCGCTGCGGCGTACTCGCCGTGCAGCGCGGCGCGATACACGAGGGTGGAGCGCTCGCCGTGCTTGACGTCCAGGGCGTCCCGCAGCAGGTCGTTGTCGAAACGCTCCGCCGGCAGAACCTGGCGCAGCGAATCCTCCAGGTCGCGCGCCTGGGCGGCGGCGATGGGATCCTGGGTGTGCTGGTTGGCGAGCCCGAGCGCGGCGGTGGCGGCCAGCGCGACGGCGCCCAGCAGGCCGGCCTGGTAACCCACCCGGTCGCGCAGTCCGGCCAGGTTCATGGTCCGCTCCGGCGCTTCAGGCGCAGCCATTTGCGCGGCGGGGGGGCGAACCCCTCGCCCCTGCGGGTGCGGCCGTAGATGCGCGGCTTGACGTAGCGGTCGATCACCGGGGTGACCGCGTTCATCAGCAGCACCGCGAAGGCCACGCCCTCTGGATAGCCGCCCCAGGTGCGGATGACGTAGGTCAGCAGGCCGCAGCCGGCGCCGAACAGCAACTGGCCGCCGCGGCTGCCCGGCGAGGTGACCGGGTCGGTGGCGATGAACCAGGCGCCGAGCATCAGGCCGCCGGAGAACAGGTGCACGCCCGCATCGGCGTAGCGCTGCGGATCCAGCGCGTGGAGCGCCGCGGCCGGTAGCGCCACCGCGGCCAGCATCGCCGCGGGGATATGCCAGGTGAACACGCGCAGCCACAGCAGCAGCAGGCCGCCCGCCAGCAGCAGCAGGGCGGAGGTCTCGCCCAGGCTGCCCGGCCG
Source organism: Rhodocyclaceae bacterium (assembly GCA_035562535.1). Lineage (GTDB taxonomy): Bacteria > Pseudomonadota > Gammaproteobacteria > Burkholderiales > Rhodocyclaceae > DATMWM01. Next base: position 1,129 of record DATMWM010000380.1, read on the forward strand.
GACGCCGCCGAACAGCGCCGCCGGATCGGCGTGGGCCTGCAGGGCGGCGCCCAGCGCGATGCCGCGCGACAACTCGGTCTTGGCGTGGCCGAGCAGCGAGGCGCTGGTCACGGCGTCGGCGTCCGGCAGGCCGAGGAAGGCGATCGACAGCCCCTGCAGCAGGCCGGGCGCGGCGTCGGTGAACAGCGGCGCCGGCGCCACCCACCGGGTCATCTCGACCGGGAAGGAGATCAGCAGGGCGACGCGGGCGATCATCGCCGGGTTGAACAGGTTCTGGCCGATGCCGCCGAACACCTGCTTGCCGACGATGGCGGCGAAGGCCCCGCCGAGCGCGCCGATCCACCACGGCGCCCAGGGCGGCAGCGACAGCGCCAGCAGCCAGCCCGTGAGCACGACCGAGCCGTCGGACAGCGCCGGTGCCACCGGGCGTTCGGCCAGGCGCAGGGCGAACGCTTCGCCGAGCGCCGCGGAACCGACGGTGACGCACCATAGGACGATCGCCGGCCAGCCATAGAGCCAGAAGCCGTAGAGCGTGGCGGGCGCCAGTGCCGCCATCACGGCGAGCATGATGCGCTGCACCGTGGTGCCGGCGTGCGCGTGCGGCGCGTGGATCGGCGCGCTCATCGGCAGGATGTCCCCGGTCCGGCCGTCACGCTGCAGCCTCCGCCGCAACTTTCGCGGCCTTGGCGCGCTCGCGCTCGGCCTTGCGCCGCGCCGCCGCCTCGGCCTTCTCCTGCGCCTCGCGCGCCATGCGCAGGCTGCGCTGCTCCGCGAGCTGGCGCGTGGCTTCCTGCTTCATCTTCGCCCGTTCGCGCGCGGCCAGCTCGCCCTTGGCATGGTCGAAGTAATGCACCAGCGGGATGTGCGCCGGGCAGACGTAGGAGCAGGAGCCGCAGGCGATGCAGTCCTTCAGCCCCCAGTCCACCGCCGCCTCCGCCTCGCCGGCGCGGATCAGCGCCGACATCTCCAGCGGCAGCAGATTCATCGGGCATGCGCCGACGCAGCGCGCGCAGCGGATGCAGGGCGCCTCGCGGCGCTGCTCCACCTCGGCCCGGCTCAGCGCCAGGATGCCGCTGGTGCCCTTGATCACCGGCACGTCGAGCGAGGGCAGCGGATGGCCCATCATCGGCCCGCCCATCACCAGCCGCGCCGGCGCCTCGACGCAGCCGCCGCAGGCCTCGACGAGTTCCGACAGCAGCGCGCCGACCGGCACCTCCAGGTTGCGCGGCGCGGCCACGGCGCCGCCGTTGACCGTGACGATGCGCGAGACCAGCGGCTGGCCGAGGCGCACCGCGCGATGCACCGCGTGGGCGGTGCCGACGTTGTGCACCAGCACGCCGACGTCGGCGGCGCGGCCGTCCGCCGGCACCTCCTTGCCGGTGAGCACCTGGATGAGCTGCTTGTCCGAGCCCATCGGATAGCGGCTGGGCACCGCGACGATCTTCACCTCGGCGAAGGGCTCGGCCGCCGCGCGCATCGCGGCCAGCGCCTCGGGCTTGTTGTCCTCGATGCCGCAGAGGATCTCGCGCGCGCCGATGGCGTGGCGGATGATGCGCATGCCATCCACCGCGCCCGCCGCGCGCTCGCGCATCAGCCGGTCGTCGCAGGACAGGTAGGGCTCGCATTCGCCGCCGTTGACCACCAGGGTGCCGACCGCCACGCGCCGTCCGAGCGCCAGCTTGACCGACGAGGGGAAGGTGGCGCCGCCCATGCCGACCACGCCGGCGGCGGCGACCCGCGCGGCGACCTCCTGGGGCGGCAGCGCGAAGGGGTCGGCGGGCGGGTCGAGCTCGGTCCAGCGGTCCTCGCCGTCGGCCTCGATGGTGATCGCGGGCGCCGATAGCCCGGATGGATGCGGCGCAGGGAAGTCGGCGATCGCAGCGATCCTGCCCGAAGTCGGCGCGTGCAGCGGCGCCGAGATGTTGCCCTGCGACTGGGCGATCAGCTCGCCCTTGCGCACCCGCTGGCCGACGGTCACCACCGGCTTGGCCGGCGCGCCGATGTGCTGCAGCAGCGGCAGGTGCAGGCGGGCCGGCAGCGGTAGCACGGCGACCGGCAGGTCCGCCGCCGGCCGCTTGCGCGACTCCGGATGCACGCCCCAGCGCAGCGAGACGCGCTTCAGCCAGCCGATCGAGGGACTATTCATCGCGCAGGGTCTCCGCAACCGTTTTCATACCGCCGCCGGCCGCTGCCAGTACCAGCCATGCAGCGTCACCGGCACCGGTTCGAGGCGCGCCGACTCGGTCGGGCAGATGTCCACGCAGCGGCCGCAGCCGGTGCAGGCTTCGCGCAGCACGCCGTGGATCTGCCGCACCGCGCCGACGATGGCGTCGGTCGGGCAGACCTTGTAGCACTTGGTGCAGCCGATGCAGATCTCTTCCTCGATCGCCGCCAGCATCGGCATCGCCTCGGCCACGCCGGACAGGTCGGCCTCGATGCCCAGGCGCGCGGCCAGCGCCAGCGCCAGCGCCCGCCCGCCGGGCGGGCACAGGGTGACGGTCGCCTTGCCGGCGGCGAGCGCCGCGGCCGCGCCGGCGCAGCCCGGGAAGCCGCACTGGCCGCACTGGGACCCCGGCATCATCGCCTCCAGTTCGGCGGCCAGGCCGCCTTCCTCGACCTTGAAGCGGCGCGCGGCAACGCCGAGCAGCAGGCCAAGGCCGGCACCCAGCAGCGTCAGACTCGATATGGCGGCCAGCATGGCGTCGCTCCCGTCTAGTTGAAGTTGAGGCCGGCGAATCCCATGAACGCCAGCGACAGCAGGCCGGCCAAGATCAGGCCGATCGGCGCGCCGGCGAAGGCCGCGGGCACCGCCGCCAGGGCCAGGCGTTCGCGCAGTCCGGCGAACATCGTCAGCACCAGGGTGAAGCCGGCGGCCGAGCCGAAGCCGTAGAGCAGGCTGCGCACGAAGCCGGCCTGCTCCTGGGCGTTGAGCAGCGCCACGCCGAGCACCGCGCAGTTGGTGGTGATCAGCGGCAGGTAGATGCCGAGCACCTGGTGCAGCGCCGGGCTGGACTTGCGGATCACCATCTCGGTGAACTGCACCGCCGCGGCGATCACCAAGATGAAGCCGAGGATGCGCAGGTAGCCGATGTCCAGCGGGGCGAGCACCCAGTGTTCGACCATCCAGGTCGCGGCCGAGGCCAGCGTCAGCACGAAGGTCGTGGCCAGTCCCATGCCGATCGCGGTGTCGATCTTCTTCGACACGCCGAGGAAGGGGCACAGGCCCAGGAACTTCACCAGCACCACGTTGTTCACCAGGGCGGTGCCGAGCAGCAGCAGTACGAATTCGCTCATGTTTGGGGCTCTCCGCCCCTCTGTTGTGCATGCGCCGTGCCAGCACCCGCCGCGGCGCGGAAAGTGGTCCCGATTCAACGGCTTTCGATGCGCTGGCGCGCGGCGCCGCGCCGCCGCGGCCTGTGGCAAGCCGCACGCCGGGAACCGCCGTGTAGGAAACGCGACAAAGCCCGCATCGGCTCGGCGGCCGCGCGTCGAGGGGAGCGCCCCCGGGGCGGGCGCGGTGTGGTTCTTGCTTCGATCGTCTGGCCGGGTGGCAATATCCGCCGTCAGAGCGCGACCTCGCCGTCCGGCGCCGGGGAGCGCACCGGCCCGCGGGCCGGCTGCAGGAGACAACGAACTTCGAGGGGACGCAAGGATCATGAAGCAGGTTTCCGCACAAGGCGGCGAGGATCGACAGGGCGGCTCGGTGCGCGGCATGATCGCCGCGCTGGCGCCGACCACACCGCGGCAGGTGATCGAGAATCTCGAGCACGCGCTCGACGTCGGCGGCAGCCACCTGCCGCCCCAGGTGTTCTTCGAGACGGTGGAACAGTCGGCGATCGCGATCTCGATCACCGACACGCAGGCGCGCGTGGTCTACGCGAACCGCGCGTTCGAGTCGGTCACCGGCTACACGCCGGCGGAGATCGTCGGCAGGAACCAGTCGATGCTCTCCTTCAAGACCACGCCGCGCTCGGTGTACGACGCCATGTGGCGCACGCTGCAGGCGCGCCAGACCTGGTCCGGGCGGCTGGTCAACCGGCGCAAGGACGGCACCCGCTACCTGGCCGAGCTGTCGATCTCGCCGATCCTCGACGCGCAGGGCGGGATCGCCTATTACCTCGGCATGCACCGGGACATCACGGCCGTGCAGCGCCTGGAGCGCCAGGTGCAGAACCAGAAGACGCTGATCGAGAACGTCGTGGACCTCGCGCCCGTGGCCTTCGCGCTGCTCGACGAGCGCGAGCGCGTGGTGCTCGACAACCACGAGTACAAGAAGCTGATCGGCGACCTGGGCATGGGCGAGCCGGCGGCCCACATCCTGGCCGCGCTGCGTGCCGCGATGGGCGATGCCTACGACCAGGCGCGCGCCAGCGGACGCGGCTTCTCCAACCAGGAGGTCCGCTGCGACCGCTCCGGCGGCCGCGTGCCGCGCTGGTTCTCCTGCTCCGGCAGCTGGTTCGAGGACGAGGACACCGGCGCCGATGCCTTCTTCGAGCCGCAGCACCGCCGCTACATGCTGCTGGTGATCAACGAGATCAGCCTGATCAAGCGCCAGCAGGAGGAACAGCGCCTGAACGCGCTGCGCGCGGTGCTCGCCGAGGGCGAGCTGACCCAGAGCCTGCGCGAGGCGATCGCCGGCGCGATCTACCAGCTCCAGGGGCCGATCAACCTGATCGAGGCGGCCGCCAACATGCTGGGCCGCCGCGGCGTGCAGCACGACGCGCTGGCCCTGGTCGGCGTGCTGCGCGAGGCGGTGGCGGCGGGGACCCGGGCGATCGAGACGCTGCGCGGCTCCATGCCCGAGGAGCCGGCGGAAGCCGAGATCCCGGTCAACGTCAACGAGCTGCTGCACGAGGTGCTGGTGCTGCTCACCGACCGGCTGCTGGCGGCGGGCGTGACGGTGGAATGGAAGCCGGCGCCGGTCCTCCAGCCCGTGCCGGGCCGCCCGACCCAGTTGCGCAACGTCTTCAAGCAGCTGATCGAGAACTCGATCGAGGCGATGAACGAGCTGCGCGGCGCGCAGCGCGAGCTGCGCATCCTGACGCACCCGGAGGCCGACGGCGTCGGCGTCTATATGGAGGACACCGGGCCGGGCATCCCCGAGACCCTGCGCCGCCGCGTGTTCGAGCCCTTCTTCACGACGAAGCGCGCCGCCGGCGGCAGCGCGGGCATGGGCCTGGCGATCGCCCAGGAAATCGTCAGCCGGCACCAGGGCCTGATCGAGATCGACCCGAACTACGGCGACGGCTGCCGCATGCACCTGCGCTTCCCGGTCCGCCGCCGACGCCTGGAAGCCGCCTGATGAGGATTCGATCCATGCCGCTGCCCAGCCGTTCTCCGTGAGCCCGTCGCCGATGGACGCCCCGCGACGACTGACCGATTCCGAGTCCTTCGAGCGCTTCGAACTGCTCGAGGCGGCGCTCGAGACGCTCTACGGGGTCGGCCAGGTGCTGTCGCGCTCGCTCGACCTGAAGCAGACCCTGCAGGAGGTGCTGCGGGTGATGGACGATCCGGGCGGGCTCGCCCGCGGCATGGTCAGCCTGTGCGAGGCCGGGTCGCGCGAACTGGCGGTCAGCGCGGTGCACGGGCTGCGCCAGGAGGGGGCCGAGCCGGTGCGCTATCAGCCGGGCGAGGGCGTGGTCGGCATGATCATGGAGCGCGGCCGCACCGTGGTGCTGGACCGCGTGGCGGACGAGCGCCGTTTCCTGGGCCGGCTCGGCCTGTACGACCCGGAGCGGCCGTTCATCGGCGTGCCGATCCGCGTGGCCGGCGACCTGGTCGGCGTGCTGGCGGCCCAGCCGGCGAGCGCCGACGACGGCCTGCTCGACGAGCGCGCCCGGCTGATGGAGATGGTGGCCAGCCTGATCGGCCAGAGCGTGCGGCTGGCCTGGCAGGTCGAGCGCGAGCGGCGCGACCTGACCGAGGAGCGCGACAACCTGCGCCGGGCCGTGCGCGGCCAGTACGGCTTCGCCAACATCGTCGGCCACGCGCCGCAGATGCAGCGCGTGTTCGAGCAGGTGCGGCAGGTGGCGAAGTGGAACACCACGGTGCTGATCCGCGGCGAGACCGGCACCGGCAAGGAACTGATCGCCCACGCGATCCACTACAACTCGCCGCGCGCCGCGGGCGCCTTCGTCAAGCTGAACTGCGCCGCGCTGCCCGAGAACCTGCTCGAGTCGGAGCTGTTCGGCCACGAGAAGGGCGCCTTCACCGGCGCCATGGCGCAGCGCAAGGGGCGCTTCGAGCAGGCCGACGGCGGCACCCTGTTCCTCGACGAGATCGGCGAGGTGTCGTCGGCCTTTCAGGCGAAGCTGCTGCGCGTGCTGCAGGAGGGCGAGCTGGAGCGGGTGGGCGGCAGCCGCACGCTCAAGGTGGACGTGCGCGTGATCGCCGCCACCCACCGCGAGCTGGAGGCGGCGGTGGAGGCGGGCAAGTTCCGCGAGGACCTCTACTACCGCCTCAACGTCATGCCGATCGTCATACCGTCGCTGCGCGAGCGGATCGAGGACATCCCGGAGATCGCACGCTTCCTGGTGGACAAGATCGGCAAGACCCAGGGCCGCAGCCTCACGATCACCGAGAGCGCGGTGCGGGTGCTGCTGCACCACGACTGGCCGGGCAACGTGCGCGAACTGGAGAACTGCCTGGAGCGCGCCGCGGTGATGTCCGAGGGCGGCGAGATCGACCGCGACCTCGTGCTGGTCTCCGGCATCGAGGAGCGCGTGCTGCCGCTGCAGGGCGCGGGCGGCGCGGCCTTCGCGCTGGACGACCCCAACCTCGACGAGCGCGAGCGGGTGATCGCCGCGCTGGAGCAGGCCGGCTGGGTCCAGGCCAAGGCGGCGCGCCTGCTCGGCATGACGCCGCGCCAGATCGCCTACCGCATCCAGACGCTGAACATCAAGGTCAGGCAGTTGTAGCGTGGCGGCGGCGCGGAAGGAAGATGGCCCCGACCGTGGAGCGCGCAAGGCCGCCGGC
>DATMWM010000381.1:0-2411 GCA_035562535.1 Rhodocyclaceae bacterium
CATTCGTTGTAAGGGCGCGCTTTATCCCGGCAAGGAACGAGGCATTCTCGCGCGTCAGGATTGCCGCCCAGCTCAAGGACCAGGGCCCGGGACGTGCTCGATCCAGCCGCGGTCCGCTTCGAATACGATGTGTGGGGGCTTACCGGTAGGACCGGCTGGAATTGCGGTTCCTGACGACTCTTCCCAGCGCTCTTCCTGCGGTTTTCCCGCCGTACGCTTCCCAACCGGCACATTGTGTGCGCGCCTGTGGTAACGGGGGTTCCGTGCTTCCCGCGCGCCGACTGGTCTGGAGGGTGACGCGCGCCCTTGGCGAAAGCGTGAGCCGCGGCGGCTTATGGGAGCACATCAGGGTCCATCGGCTCGCCGGACTGCATGGCACCGATGGCGCTTTGCGTGATCTCCTTCAGGGTTTCGGGGGTGTAGGCGACCCCCTGACCTCTGTCGAGCTGTTCATCGCCTTGCCGGATTGCAGCCTGCCACGCGGCAACGCGGCTTTCCTCCGCCTGCATGCGCCGAATCACGTCCCGGATCACTTCGGTGGCGCTGCCTTAAAAGCCACTCGCGACCTTCCGCTTGATGAATCCCTCCATCTCGGGCGGCAGATTGACGTGCATGGTCATGGTCGTGGCTCCCGTCATTGCTGGCCACAAGCTATCCATAGTGTGGGCATGGGTCAAAGTTGGGCTGGCTGCTGATGAGTCTGCAACGAGATACAGAACCAACAGTCGTTTGAGATGCGGAAACGCCGACGCCACATGGAGCAGAAGGTGTGGATCAGCTGCGCCTTGCGCTCGATCAGAAGCAGCTGCTGGGGAACGAAGGGTTCTAGGGCTGGATCGAGCAGATGGCGGGTGTGCGGAGCGAGTCTCGGACAAGGGGTCGCCCTCGCCGGGAAGGTGGGTCGGAGAGTGCAGAGCCGCCGGGAGACGGCGAACTCGGGCTATGAGCAGTGGGCAGGGTAATCGGGCCCCTTTTCCGCTCCGCCGAGTCGCGTAGGCTGTCCTAAACCAATACGCTGCGACCAAATTCTTCCGCAGGTAAATCTGTATCAACCGACAGCTAACTAGGGATTACATTCTTTCGAATTATCCAAGACCCACGCCTTCAGCCTGCGACCGTGCTTTTCAACTGGTCCAATTGATTATTGGGTGGGCCGTGTTGGACTCGAACCAACGACCAAGGGATTATGAGTCCCCTGCTCTAACCGACTGAGCTAACGGCCCTGCGGGTGCGGGAGCGGCCGCGCGGCGGAGTTGCGGTATCCTGCGGCCGGTGGGAAGTCTACCAGAGAGCGGGCGGCCGGCCGCCGCTCGCCGCGCCGGGAGGAAACCGTGACGGATCAGGAAGTGAAGCGCTTCGTTCGCGAGGGACTGGGCTGTACCTGCCCGGACGAGGTGTTCGCGCATCTGGATTTGCGCTTCGCGCCCGAGGAGGCGGAGGAGGCGCTGTTCCAGATCGCGGTGGGAGACCGGTTGCTGGTGCGCGCCTACCGCGCGGCATCGGGCGACCGGGCCGGCGAGGCGGTGGCGCGCTGGCGCGATGCCGGCGTGGCGGCGCGCGATGCGCGCGGGATGAACCGCTTCCGCCTGGTGCTGGTCGCCGACCGGCCGGAAGAGGCGGAGCGGCGCGCCCGGCCGGCGTTCGAAGAGGGGCTGGCGGCGCAGGAGAAGGCCCACCTGCACGTGGTCGCGCCGGCCGCGCTCGAGGGGCTGTTCGCCGTCCCCTGCTGAGGGCTGACGGCGGGAGGAGGGCGATCATGATGACTCTGACATCGGGCGCGTTCGCGCCCGGCGGCGCTATCCCGGCGCGCTACACCTGCGACGGCAAGGACTGCTCGCCGGCGCTGGCCTGGACCGGCGTGCCGGCCGGCGCGAAGAGCCTGGTGCTGATCGTGGACGATCCGGACGCGCCGGACCCGGCCGCGCCGAAGATGACCTGGGTGCACTGGGTGCTCTACAACCTGCCGGCGCACGACGGCGGCCTGGCCGAGGCGGTCAGGTCCGCCGACCTGCCGGCCGGCACGCGCGAGGGCCTGAACGACTGGAAGCGCACCGGCTACGGCGGGCCGTGCCCGCCGATCGGGCGGCATCGCTACTTCCACAAGCTCTACGCGCTGGACGTCGTCCTGCCGGACCTGGGCCGCCCGACCAAGGCGCAGGTGGAGAAGGCGATCGAGGGCCACGTCGTCGCGCGCGCCGAACTGGTCGGAACCTATCAGCGCTGAGGCGGCCGGCATGCGCCTGCCGGACTACGGCGGCGGTTCGATCCTTAACCTGATGCGCAGCGTGGCCGAGGCCTGCGGCGCGGCCGTGCCCTACGCGCCGCTCGCCGGCTTCGACGCCGGTGCGCTGGCAGAGGCGCGCAACATCGTGCTGTTCGTCGCCGACGGCCTGGGCTGGCGCTATCTGCAG
>DATMWM010000382.1:0-2147 GCA_035562535.1 Rhodocyclaceae bacterium
GTCTATCGGAATTCCGCAGAGTGCAGACATGGTGCCCCCCGCCCCTGTAGCCAAGGACCAGCCCGCCGTCACCGTGGTCGAGATCACCGATCCCACGGCCGTCAACGCGGGCATCGAGTTGCTCAAGCAGGATGCGGTTCAGCTCCAGTCGATGCCGCTTCGGGCAAGGCGGATCGTCGTTCGCCTCGATGCCGCCACGGTCGTGTTCCACTCGACCAATCTTCGCTTGCGTACGCGCACAAGCGTCGCCAGGGATCTGATCGCCTACGTCACGTTCGGCCCGCACGCGCACGGGACGGTAAACGGGCTGCCGGTTCGTCCCGGCCTGATGCTCGCCGCTGCTGCGGAAGCCGAGGCCGTGTTCCTTGCCAACGCGGGATGGGAGAGCATTACGCTGCTGCTCCCGCCGCAGATCATCCGCGAGCACCTGGCCGCCCGCCAGCGCGCTGACGAGTTTCGCCTGCCGCAGGGCGTAGAACCGCTGCAGGCCGACCCGGAAAAGGTTCGCCGGCTATTCGACTGGGGAAAGCGCCTGGTGGATACCGCCGCACGGCAGCCTGCGTTGTTCGACGACAGAAGTGGCGAGCGCACCGCTGCCGCCCACACCGAACTGCTGGAAGCCCTCCTGGCAACCCTTGGCGGTGCCGACGATTACGCGCCCACCCGCGACGACCGCACGCGCCAGGCACACGGTCTCATCGTGAAGAAGGCCGAGGACTACGTCCTCACGCGGGCCGGCGATCATGTCAGCGTGAGCGACTTGTGCCGGGTCGCGGCAGTAAGCGAACGCGCCCTCCAGAATGCCTTCAAGGAGGTCCTGGGACTGACGCCCATGGCCTACCTGAACCGACTCAGGTTGCATCGGGTGCGCGAGGCGCTTCTGGAGGCGACACAGCGGTCGACGACGGTTTCGGTGGAAGCGCTCAAATGGGGCTTCTGGCACTTCGGCGAATTCTCGCACGCCTACAAAGACTGCTTCGGTGAGTTGCCGTCGGACACTCTCCGGAGGAATCCGGTCAGGACGCAGTCGTAGACTGCGATGACCGGGGTCACGGTCCATACCGGGCCGTGTTCGCGCAATGGTTGATCCGAACGGGCTTGCCCGGCGGCTCCGCCGTTTCTGGATTGGCCGTGGTATGCGGCGGGTTTTCGGGGCCAGACGCTCCGCCCGGCTTGATCTGAGTCAAACGCCCGGAGGAACCGCTTGCCTATAGTCGCCGCTTTTCCCGAACGGGAGACCGGATGTCGACCCTGCGCCCCGAACTGATCTGCCCCGCCGGCGGCCTGCCCGCGCTCAAGGCCGCCGTGGACAACGGCGCCGACGGCGTCTATCTGGGCTTCCGCGACGAGACCAACGCGCGCAACTTCACCGGGCTGAATTTCGACCGCCAGTCCCTGGCCGAGGGCATCCGCTACGCCCACGCCCGCCGCGCCCAGGTGCTGCTGGCGCTGAACACTTTCCCGAACGGCGCGGACCTGTCGCGCTGGACCGCGGCGGTGGATCGTGCCGCCGAGTACGGCGTCGACGCGGTGATCCTGGCCGACCCCGGCCTGATGGACTACGCCCGCAGCGCCCATCCGGAACTGCGGCTGCACCTGTCGGTGCAGGGCTCGGCGACGAACTACGAGGCGATCAACTACTACCGCGAGCATTTCGGCATCCGCCGCGCGGTGCTGCCGCGGGTGCTCTCGCTCGCCCAGGTGGCGCACACCATCCGCAACACCGCGGTCGAGATCGAGGTCTTCGGCTTCGGCGGCCTGTGCGTCATGGTCGAGGGGCGCTGCGCGCTGTCGGCCTACGCCACCGGGACCTCGCCGAACTGCAACGGCGCCTGCTCGCCCGGCTCGGCGGTGCGCTGGCAGCAGACCGCGCAGGGCATGGAGACGCGGCTGAACGGCATCCTGATCGATCGCTTCGCCGAGGGCGAACGCGCCGGCTATCCGACCCTGTGCAAGGGGCGCTTCGAGGTCGACGGCGACACCTATTACGCGATCGAGGAACCGGCCAGCCTGAACACGCTGGAACTGCTGCCGCAACTGATCGAGATCGGCGTGTGCGCGATCAAGATCGAAGGCCGCCAGCGCAGCTCGGCCTACGTCGCTCAGGTCACCCGGGTCTGGCGCGAGGCGATCGACCGCTGCGCCGC
>DATMWM010000383.1:0-3491 GCA_035562535.1 Rhodocyclaceae bacterium
GGGCGGAACAGTGGCATGCGTCCTGATTCCTCGGCAAACCGGGGCGGGCCGGGAATCCTCCGGCGCGCTGCAGAATACTTCCATCCCCGGCCGCCGCGCAACGGCGCGCGGCGCCATCCGCGGTGGGAACGCCCGCCTGTCTCCTGCGGGTGCGTTCGCGTAAGCTTCGGACCCATGACGTCCGCGGCCGCCCACGCCACCCGCCCGCAGCTTCTCGCGCCGCTGCTCGCCGCCATGGCCGCGATCGCGCCGTTCGCGATCGACACCTACCTGCCGGCCTTCGAGGCGATGACCGCCGAGCTCGACACCACGCGGCTGGCGGTCCAGCAGACGCTTACCGCCTATCTCGCCTCCTACGCGCTGATGTCGCTCTGGCACGGCGCGATCTCGGACGCGCTCGGCCGACGGCGCGTGGTCGTGTGGGCGCTGGCGGTGTTCCTGGTCGCCAGCCTGGCCTGCGCCGCGGCCACCCGCATCGAGCACCTGTGGATCGGGCGCGCCTTCCAGGGGCTGTTCGCCGGCGCCGGCATCGTGGTCGGGCGCGCCGTGGCCCGGGACGTGCTCCAGGGCTCGGCCGCCCAGCGCCTGCTGGCCCACGTGGCGGTGATCTTCGGGCTCGCCCCGGCCGTGGCGCCGATAATCGGCGGCTGGCTGTTCGGCGCGTTCGGCTGGCGCTCGATCTTCCTGTTCCTCGCCTGCTATGCCGGCATCCTGATCCTGGCCTGCCTGCGCTGGCTGCCCGAGACCCTGCCGCCGCAGGCCAGGCGGCCGCTGCGGCCGCGCGACCTGCTCGCCGGCTACCGCAGCGTGTTCGGTAGCGGGCGGTTCTGGCGCATGGCTCTGGCGATCACCGCGAACTTCAACGGCTTCTTCATCTACGTGCTGGCCGCGCCGGTGTTCCTCATGCAGCACCTCGGCGTGTCGGCGCAGGGATTCGGCTGGCTGTTCGGCCCGACCGTGGCCGGCATGATGACCGGCTCCTGGCTATCCGGACGGCTGGCCGGGCGGCTCGCGCCGGTACGCACGATCGCCGCGGGTTACGCGATCATGCTGGTCGCCGCCGCGACGAACCTCGCGCTCAACGCCTTCCTGCCGCCGCGCCTGCCCTGGGCGGTGCTGCCGCTTGCGGCCTACAACCTCGGCATGGCCCTGACCATGCCCTCGCTCACCCTGCTGATCATGGACCTGTTCCCGAAGCGCCTGGGCATGGTGTCGTCCTGCCTGGGTTTCATGCAGAGTTCGGGCAACGCCCTGGTCGCCGCGATAGGCGCGCCGCTCGCCTGGGGTTCGACTGTCGGCCTCGCCTCGGCGCAGATCCTGATGCTGGGCGCCGGCCTGCTGCTGTTCGCCGCCGAGGTCACGCGCCAATCAGGCCGTGATTCAGCGCGATCAGGGTGAGCTCCGCCTGGTTCGCCGCCCCGAGCTTCTGCTTGACGTTGTACAGATGGGTGCCGACGGTGTTCGGCGAGAGCTTGAGGTTCTCGGCGATCTGCGCCACCGACTGGCCTTTCGCCAACTGGATGAATACCTCGAACTCGCGCTCGGAAAGCGCCTTCACCGGATCCTGGCTGCCGGCCAGTTCCTCCATCGCCAGCCGCTGGGCAATCGCCGGGTCCAGGTAGCGCTGGCGGGCCGCCACGGCAAGCACGGCCTCGATCAGCGCCTCGGGCGCGCTGCGCTTGGACAGGTAGCCGAGCGCGCCGGCCTTGAGCACCCGGCGCGGATGTGCCGTGTCCTCGTGCGCCGACAGGGCCAGGATGCGGGCGCGCGGATCGCGGGCCAGGATGCGGCGCACCGCCTCGATGCCGCCCATGCCCGGCATGGCCAGGTCCATGACCACCACGTCCGGGGCGGCCTCCGCATACTTCTGGCACGCCGCCTCGCCGCTGTCGGCTTCGGCCACCACCTGGATGTCCGGGGCCGCCTGCAGCAGCATCCTGAAGCCGACGCGCACCACCGCGTGGTCGTCGACCAGCATCACCCGGGTCATGCCCGCTCCCCGAGCGGGATGCGGGCGACGACCTCGACGCCGCCTCCGGCGCGGTTCGCCACCCGCAGCGTGCCGCCCAGCGATTCGATCCGTTCGCGCATTCCCCTCAATCCGAAGCGGCCCGGCCGGTCCCAGTCCTCGGGCAGGCCCGAGCCGTCGTCGCGCACGCGCACGTCCAGCGCGTCGCCGTGGCGGCCGGCCTCGATCTCCACCCGCGCGGGCCGGCCGTGGACCACCGCGTTCGCCAGCGCCTCCTGCACCATGCGATAGAGCGCCAGCTTCATGGTCGGGCCCGCCGACTCGGGCAACTCGCCCAACTCCAGCGAGACCGCGATCTGCGGATGACGGGATCGCCACTGCTGCGCCAGGTCGCGCAGGGCGTCCGCCAGGCCCAGGCTGTCCAGGGTCAGCGGCCGCAGTCGCGGGATCATCCCGTGCATGGCATCGTAGAGCCGGCCCGCCGACTCGGCAATCAACCTGGCGGCGTCCGCCGATTCCCGGTCCTGCGCGCCGCAGCGCCGGTCGATCGACACCGCCAGGCTGCGGATCGCGGTCACCGCCTGGCCGAGTTCGTCGTGCAGTTCGCGGGCGATCTCGGCGCGCTCCTGCTCCAGCCGGTGCTCGATCGCGCGGGTCAGTTCGCGGCTCGCCGCCAGGTGCGCCTCGGCCTCCACGGCCCTCCGCTCCGCTCGCCGCGTCTCCTCGACCGCCTCGGCCATCCGGTTGAACGCCTCGCCGATCGCCGCGGTCTCGCGCCCGGGCAGCGGCGGCAGCCGCACCGACCAGTCGCCGGCGGCGAAGCGGCTCAGCCCCGCCTCGATCACCGGGAAGGCGCGCAGCGCCCGGCCGAGGATCCATAACACCAGCAGGTTGGCCGCGACGAACAGGGCGCCGCTGACCTGCGCCAGCAGGACCAGGTCGTCCCAGCCGTCGAGCACCGCGCGCGAGGCGTCGGCCTCGATCCGCAGCTTGCCGGCGGACAGCGGCAGTTCCTGCACGCTGAGCGGCGGGACCACCAGGGCGGCGAACCAGGCCGGCGCGTCGCGCCCCTTCTTGTATTCGCTCGGCGGCGAGCGGTAGAGGACCGTGCCCGCCTCGTCGAGCAGGGTGAGTTCGTTCGCCCGCACCCGGCCGAGCCGGTCCAGGAAGGCCTTGAGCGAGGGCACGCCCTCGCGGGCGTAGACCCATACCACCCGCTGCAGCACCTGCGTGGCCACCCGGTTGGCCGCCTCGATCTCCTCCTTGACGCTGCGCCGCGTGGCGTCTATCTCGAGCACCAGCAGCGCGGCGATGAACACGGCCATCAGCGCCACCAGGATCAGGTTGAGCTTGAGCCGCAGGCTCATCGCGGCTCGCCGAAATCGCCGTGCGCGGCGTAGCGGTCGGTGGCTCGCGCGAGGGCGCGCGCCATCGCCGGATGGAATGGATCGTGCCCGGCGCCGTCGACCCAGATCAGCCGGCTGCCGGACAGGGTGCGACTGGCCCGCCAGGCATTCTCCGG
>DATMWM010000384.1:0-8191 GCA_035562535.1 Rhodocyclaceae bacterium
TCTTCACCCGGACGAACTTCTTCGCCGCGGGTTGCTCCTCTATGCCGGCCGACTGGATGAGAAACACGAAGGGCCCCGCGCTGCCGTCCATGATCGGCAGTTCGGGCGCATCGACGTCCACGTAGGCGTTGTCGATGCCCAGGCCGGCGAAGGCGGACATGAGGTGCTCCACCGTCCCGACCTTCACGCCGTCGCGCTCCAGGCAGGAGGCGAGCCGCGTGTCGCCCACGCTGAAGGCATCGGCGCGCAGATCCACCGGTTCGGGCAGATCCACGCGCCGGAAGACGATGCCGGTGTCGGGCGCGGCCGGCCTCAGGGTCATGGCGACCTTGAGCCCGGAGTGCAGCCCGACGCCGGTGGCGCGGATCAGGGACTTGAGCGTGCGCTGCTTGAGCATGACGTGCGACAGCCGGCAAGAAGGCGCGATTCTACCATGGCGGTCATCTCGCCCTCTCAAAAAGCGCACGCTCGTCCCTCCCGGTGCGGCCTGCCGGGCCCGCGCCCGCTCAGTCCGCCTGCTTGCGCAGGAACGCCGGAATGTCGTACTTCGCCACGCCGGACTGGGTGAGCGCGTCGATGGTCGCATGCGCGCGGGTGCGGAACACCGCCGGCCGCTCCAGGTCGCCGAAGTTCACCTGCGGCTCGGCCGGGAAGTCGTCCGTTCCGGTGCGGCTGACCAGCTGCACCGTCGGCTTCTGCTGTTGGCGCTGCACTAGGCCCAGGCCGGTGGCCACCACGGTCACCCGCAGCTGGTCCTGCATCGCCTCGTCGAACACCGCGCCGAAGATGATGTGCGCATCCTCGGCGGCGAAGGCGCGGATGGTGTTCATCACCTCGTTGACCTCCTTCATGCGCAGTGCGTTCGAGGCCGTGATGTTGACCAGCACGCCGCGTGCGCCGGAGAGGTGGATGCCTTCGAGCAGCGGGCTGGCCACGGCCTGCTCGGCGGCGAGCCGCGCGCGGTCGACGCCGGCCGAGAAGGCCGAGCCCATCATGGCCATGCCCATCTCGCCCATCACGGTGCGCACGTCCTCGAAGTCGACGTTCACCAGCCCCGGGAAGTTGATGATCTCGGCGATGCCGCCGACCGCGTTGCGCAGCACGTTGTCCGCGGCCTGGAAGGCCTCCTGCATCGACACGTCGTCGCCGAGCACTTCCATCAGGCGCTCGTTCAGGATGACGATCAGCGAGTCGACATGCTTGGACAGCGCCTCGATGCCGGCCTCGGCGATGCGGGCGCGCTTGCCCTCGAAGGCGAACGGTTTGGTCACCACCGCCACGGTCAGGATGCCCAGTTCGCGGGCCACCTCGGCCACCACCGGCGCCGCGCCGGTGCCGGTGCCCCCGCCCATGCCGGCGGTGATGAACACCATGTGCGCGCCGCGCAGCGAATCGGCGATCTGCTCGCGCGCCTCCTCGGCGGCCGCGCGGCCGGCGTCCGGCTTGGCCCCGGCGCCCAGCCCGGAGCGACCGAGCTGCAGCCGCAGGCCGGCCTGATTGCGGTTCAGCGCCTGGGAGTCGGTGTTCGCCACGATGAACTCCACGCCCTGCACCCCCTGACGGATCATGTGATCGACGGCGTTTCCGCCCGCGCCGCCGACCCCTACGACCTTGATGATGGTCCCGTTCGGTTCCGCATCCACGATTTCAAACATCTTGCGCCTCCTTGCTGTTGAAACGACCCGGTTGAACCTTCAGAAATTCTTCTCGAACCACGCCCGCATCCGCGCCAGGATCTGCTTGAAGGTGCGCGTCTCGCGGGCGACGATCCCGCGCTTGCGCTGCGCCGCACCTTCGAGCAACAGGCCCATCGCGGTGGCGAAGCGCGGGTGCTGCACCACGTCGCCCAGGCTGCCCTCGTACTTCGGCACGCCCACGCGCACCGGCATGTGGAACACCTCTTCGCCGAGCTCGACCATTCCCTGCATCACCGAGCTGCCGCCGGTGAGCACGATGCCCGAGGAGAGCAGGTCCTCGTAGCCGCTGCGCCGCAACTCGGCCTGCACAAGCTCGAACAGCTCCGAGACCCGCGGCTCGACCACGTCGGCCAGCGCATGGCGGGAGAGCTTGCGCGGCGGCCGGTCGCCGATGCCCGGCACCTCGATCATCTCTTCGGCGTCGGCCATCTGCGTCAGGGCCACGCCATAGCGGATCTTGATCTCCTCCGCCTCCAGGGTCGGAGTGCGCAGCGCCATGGCGATGTCGTTGGTGATCTGGTCGCCGGCGATCGGAATGACCGCCGTGTGGCGGATCGCGCCCTGGGTGAACACGGCGATGTCGGTGGTGCCGCCGCCGATGTCGACCAGGCACACGCCGAGATCCTTCTCGTCCTCGGAGAGCACTGCGTAGCTCGATGCGAGCGGCTGCAGCACCAGGTCCAGCACCTCCAGGCCGCAACGGCGCACGCACTTGACGATGTTCTGCGCCGCCGACACCGCCCCCGTGACGATGTGCACCTTGACCTCCAGGCGCACCCCGCTCATGCCGATCGGCTCGCGCACCCCGTCCTGGCCGTCGATGATGAATTCCTGGGTGAGGATGTGCAGGATCTGCTGGTCGGCCGGGATCGGCATCGCCTTGGCGGTCTCGATCACGCGGTCCACGTCCATCGGGGTGACTTCCTTGTCCTTGATCGCCACCATGCCGTTGGAGTTGAAGCTGCGGATGTGCGAGCCGGCGATGCCGGTGTAGACCTCGCGCACCTTGCAGTCGGCCATCAGCTCGACCTCCTGGATGACGCGCGAGATGGCGTCGACCGTGGCCTCGATGTTGACCACCACGCCCTTCTTCAGGCCCTTGGACTCCTGGTTGCCCAGCCCGAGGATCTCGAGCCGGCCCTCCGGCGTGAGTTCGGCGACGATCGCCACGATCTTCGAGGTGCCGATGTCCAGGCCGACGATCAGATTCTTGCTTTCCTTGCTCATTACTTGCTCTTCGCTTCCGTCCGGCCGATCGCCGGCTTGATGGCAAAACCGTTGGGATATCTCAGGTCGACGACCGCGGTCGCCGCCGGCAGCCGCGCGGTCAGCTCGCCGTGCGCGCTCACGAAGCGCCGCAGGCGTTCGTCGACCGGCGATTTGGCCTGGTCGCGGCCGAGTTCGACCACCGCGCCGTCCTCCAGCCGCACCTGCCACGCGAGCCGCGGCGACAGCGAGACCGCGCGCGGGCGACGGCCCAACGGCGCGAGCGTCTCGGAGAATTCGCGGTAGCGGCGAAGCACCTCGGGCGCGCTGCCCTCCGGACCGGCGAGCAGCGGCAGGTCTTCCTCGGAAATGGCGCCGAACACCTCGCCGCGGTCGCTCACCAGCCACGGCTCGCCGTCGCCCTGCCGCCAGCGGGCCGCGGCGACGTGCTCGTCGATCGAGACCTCCAGGCCGGCCGGCCAGACGCGGCGCACCTGTACCTGCCGCACCCACGGCAGCTTCTCGAAGGTCTCGCGCACCCGGTCCAGGTCCACGGTGAAGAAGTTGCCGGTCACCGCGCGCCGCGCCGCGTACTCCACCTGGGCCGGCGCCACCTGATTGAGCGGCGCCGCCACCACCAGGTCGCGCACCGGATAAACCGGCAGGCGCACCAGCCAGAGCACGGCGGCATAGCCGAGCGCGAAGGTCGCGCCGAGCATCAGCCAGTCAGCAAGCAGATGCATCATGGTCGGTCTGTCCCAGAAACCGCCGGAATCCCTGCGCCGCGCCTTCGTAGCCATCGTTTCTCATTCGTCGCAGCGCGCCTCGCGCAGGATCCGCAGCACGAGATCCTCGAAGCCGATGCCGGCCGCGCGCGCGGCCATCGGCACCAGCGAGTGGCCGGTCATGCCCGGCGAGGTATTCATCTCCAGCAGGAAGGGCGTTCCGTCGTCGGTCAGGATCAGGTCGGCCCGGCCCCAGCCGCGGCAGCCGAGCAGCGCGGCGGCGCGCATCACCAGTTCCTGGATATGCCGTTCGATCTGCTCCGGCAGCCCGCTCGGGCAGAAGTAGCGCGTCTGATCGCTGAAATACTTGTTCTGGTAGTCGTAGTTGCCGTCCGGCGCAACGATGCGCACCAGCGGCAGCGCCTGTTCGCCGACGAAGGCGCAGGTCAGTTCCTGGCCGGCGACGAACCGCTCGGCCAGCACCAGCGGGTCGTGCCGCGCGGCCAGGGCGTAGGCTTCCGCCAGTCGATCCGCGGCAGCGACCTTGGTGGCGCCGACGCTGGAGCCCTCGCGCGCCGGCTTGACGAAGATCGGCAGGCCGAGTTCGGCCGCCACCGCGTCCCAGTCGTCGTCGGCGCGCAGCATGCGCCACGGCGGCGTCGGCAGGCCGGCGGCAGCCCAGACCATCTTGGTCCGCCACTTGTCCATGGCCAGCGCCGAGGCCATCACGCCGCTGCCGGTGTAGGGCAGGCCCAGGGTCTCGAACACGCCCTGCACCGTGCCGTCCTCGCCGCCGCGGCCGTGCAGGGCGATGAAGACCCGCTCGAATCCGTCCTCGGCCAGACGGCAGGGCGAGCGTTCCGCCGGGTCGAAAGCGTGGGCGTCAACCCCGGACGCCTTCAGCGCCGCCAGCACGGCGTTGCCCGAAAGCAGCGAGATCTCGCGCTCGGCGGACATGCCGCCGAGCAGTACGGCGACGCGGCCAAACGCGTCAGGAGCGAGGGGTAAGGAGTGAGGAGCGGCCTGCGCAGCCGCGTTGTCGCCTGCCTGCCCTGACTCCTGACTCCTGACTCCTGACTCCTGACTACCGGCTCTCTCGCCCACTATCCTCACCTCTCGCACCAGTTCCACGCCGAAATGCGCCCTGACCCGCCGCTGCACCTCGTCGATCAGGTTCTCGATATCCTTCGCGCTGGCCGAGCCCTGCGGATTGACGATGAAATTCGCATGCTGTTCGGAGACCCGGGCGTCGCCGCTGGCCAGCCCTTTGAGTCCGGCGGCCTCGATCAGCCGCGCCGCGTGGTCGCCGTCGGGGTTGCGGAACACCGAGCCGGCGTTCGGCAGTTGCAGCGGCTGGCTGGCGATGCGCTTCTCGAGCAGCTCGCGGATGCGGTCGCGCGATGCCGCGCCCTGCCCCGCCGGCAGCCGCAGCCAGGCCGCGGCGAACCACTCGTCGGTCGTCCCCTTCAGCCCGACGTGGCGATAGCCGATCGCGAAGTCCCCGGGCGCGCGCTCGTGAAGCTGCCCGGCGCGGTCCACGGTGAGCACGCGCTCGACGACGCGCCAGGTCTCGCCGCCGTAGCAGCCCGCATTCATGGCCAGCGCCCCGCCCACGGTGCCCGGGATGCCGGCGAGGAACTCGGCCCCGCCCAGATGCTGGTTCGCGGCGAAGCGGGCGAGCTTAGGCGCGGCCACGCCGGCCTCGGCGTAGATCAGGCCGTCGCCTTCCAGGCGCAGCGCCTTGAGCGCGCCGTGGGTGAAGACCACCGTGCCGTCGAAGCCCGCGTCGCGCACCAGCAGGTTGCTGCCCAGGCCGACGAAGAGCAGCTTCTCGTCGCGGCGCAGCCGCGACAGGAACAGGCGCAGGTCCTCCAGGTCGGCGGGGAAGTAGGCCAGGCGCACCGGACCGCCGGCGCGCCAGGACACGTGCCGCGCCATCGGCTCGTGCTCCCGCAGTTCGCCGCGCAGTCCCGCGCGTTCCAGCCAGTCGCCGTTCAAGGCTCGCTCCTCGCCAGCTTTCCGGGCACGCCACCGATCGAGCCGGCGCCCATGGTGATCACCACGTCGCCGTCGCGGGCGGTTTCCAGGATCCGCTGTGCCATGTCGGCGACGTCCTCGACGAAGATCGGCTCGATCTTCCCGGCGACCCGGATCGCCCGCGCCAGCGAACGGCCGTCGGCGGCGACGATCGGCGCCTCACCGGCCGGGTAGACCTCGCCGAGCAGCAGCGCGTCCGCGCCGGCCAGCACCTTGACGAAGTCCTCGAAGCAGTCGCGCGTGCGCGTGTAGCGGTGCGGCTGGAAGGCGAGAACGATGCGCCGGCCGGGGAAGGCGCCGCGCGCCGCCGCCAGGGTGGCCGCCATCTCGGCCGGGTGGTGGCCGTAGTCGTCGACCAGCGTGAAGCTGCCGCCCGCCGGCAGCGCGACCTCGCCGTAGCGCTGGAAGCGCCGGCCCACGCCCTTGAACTCGGCCAGCGCACGCACGATCGCCGCATCGTTCACGCCGAGTTCGGTAGCCACCGCGATCGCGGCCAGCGCGTTCTGCACGTTGTGCAGGCCCGGCAGGTTCAGCGTGACCGGCAGCCGGCTGACGGTGCCATTGACCCGCACGGCGTCGAAGTACATCTGGCCGTCCTCGGCGCGCACGTTCTCCGCCCGGATCTGCGCGTTCGGCGACAGGCCGTAGCGGATCACCGGCTTGGACACGAAGGGGATGATCTCGCGCACGTGCGCATCGTCCTCGCAGAGGATGGCCGCGCCGTAGAAGGGCAGGTGCTGGAGGAACTCGACGAAGGCCTGGCGCAGCCGGGCGAAATCGTGGCCGTAGGTCTCCATGTGGTCGGCGTCGATGTTGGTCACGACCGCCACCACCGGCTGCAGGAACAGGAAGGAGGCATCCGACTCGTCCGCCTCGACCACGATGAAACTGCCTGCGCCCAGCCGCGCATGGGTGCCGGCGGAGTTCAGCCGGCCGCCGATGACGAAGGTCGGGTCCAGCCCGCCCTCGGCGAGCACGCTCGCCACCAGGCTGGTGGTGGTCGTCTTGCCGTGGGTGCCGGCGATCGCGATGCCCTGCTTGAGGCGCATGAGTTCGGCCAGCATCTGCGCCCGGGGCACCACCGGGATGCGCTTCCCGCGCGCGGCGGTCACCTCCGGGTTGTCGCCCTTCACCGCGGTCGAGGTCACCACCGCGTCCGCCCCGGCCACGTTCGCCGCGTCGTGTCCCTTGACGATGCGCGCGCCCAGCCCGGCCAGGCGCCGCGTGGCGGCGTTGTCGGCGAGGTCCGAACCGCTGACCACGTAGCCGAGGTTCAGCATCACCTCGGCGATGCCGCTCATGCCCGAACCGCCGATGCCGACGAAGTGGATGTGCTTGACTTTGTGTTTCATAGCTTTTGGTCAGGAGCAAAGAGCCAGCAGTCAGGCGTGAAGCCCTGCGGCCCGCTCCTCACTCCTCACTCCTCGATCCTCGATCCTCGATCCTCGCCAACTCCATGCACGCCTGCGCGACCATCCGGGTCGCCTCGGGCCTGGCCAGCGCGCGCGCCTTGCCCGCCATCTCCAGCAGGGCCTGCCGGTCGAGGCCGCGCAGCAGGCCGGCCAGGCGCCCCGGCGACAGTTCCGCCTGGGGCAGCAGCAGCGCCGCCCCGGCCTCGGACAGGAAGCGGGCGTTGCTGGTCTGGTGATCGTCCACCGCGTGCGGATAGGGCACCAGGATGCTCGCCACCCCGGCCGCCGCCAGTTCCGCGACCGTCAGCGCGCCGGCGCGGCAGATCACCAGGTCGGCCCGGGCGTAGCGCGCCGGCATGTCCTCGATGAAGGGCAGCAGTTCGGCCTGCACCCCGGCCGCCTCGTAGGCCGCGCGCAGCGCCTCGATGTTCTTCGCGCCGGCCTGATGCACGACCCGCGGACGTGCATCCTCGGGCAGCGCCGCGAGCGCCCGCGGCACGGTCTCGTTCAGCACCTGGGCGCCCAGGCTGCCGCCGACCACCAGCAGATCGAGCGGCCCCGAACGCGGGCCGTAGCGTTGCGCCGGCTCTGGAAGCTGCGCAATGTCGGCGCGCACCGGATTGCCGCACCAGCTCGCCCCGGGCAGCGCTTCCGGGAAGCCCGTGAACACCCGGTCGGCCACCCGCGCGAGCACCCGGTTTGCCAGCCCGGCGATCGAGTTCTGCTCGTGCACCACCAGCGGCAGGCCGCGCAATACCGCCATCATGCCGCCCGGGAAGGTGATGTAGCCGCCCATGCCGAGCACCACCTGCGGCCGCACCCGGCCCAGTTCGCGCAGCGACTGCCAGAAGCCGCGCAGCAGGTTGAGCGGCAGCATGAGCGCGCGCAGCAGGCCCTTGCCGCGCAGGCCGGCGAAGCGCACCCAGGCCATGTCGTAACCGCGCGCGGGCACCAGCTTCGCCTCCATGCCGTCCGGATTGCCCATCCAGACCACCTTCCAGCCGCGTTCGCGCACGTAGTCGGCCACCGCCAGGCCCGGAAACACGTGCCCGCCGGTGCCGCCCGCCATGACCATGAGCGTCGGCGCGCTCATACGGGTAACCCCCGCATGAGC
>DATMWM010000385.1:0-6598 GCA_035562535.1 Rhodocyclaceae bacterium
GTCTCGGGCGGGTGGGCGGACTCGGTCTGCCCGGGCTCGGCCGCCTCGGGCAGGTCGGTCAGGGCCGCATGCGGCGCGGCGGCCTCGGCAATCCGCCGCCAGGCCGCCTCGATGAACTCTGGCTCGGGCGCGTCCGCCAGCCATTGCGCGTGCGTGCGCCCGTTTCCGGCGACCAGCCAGTTGAGCAGGCTGCGGGTGCTCTGGGTCGCGCTGGGGGCACCCGAACCCTTCTTCGACAGGTAGCAGCCGGCCACCAGATAGCACCGATGGGCCGCGCGGGTCAGCGCGACATAGGCCAGGCGTATGCTTTCCGCATCGGCTTCCTCGCGACGCCGCGCCTTGACGGCATCGTCCCGGGCCGACTCGGGCCGGAAGTCTATGACCGCGGCGCCGTCCGGGTCGTGGTATTCGCACGCGTCGCCGCTGACGCGGAGGGCGGATTCCCCGTCCCACAGGAAGGGGCAGAACACCACCGGGAACTCCAGCCCCTTCGACTTGTGGATGGTGGCGATTTGCGCCAGGTTGCGGTCGGATTCGAGCCGCAGTTGGGATTCCTCCGCGGGCTCGCCTTCGGCGCGGCGGTCGGCGAGCCAGCGCACCAGCGCGTCCGGAGCCGGGCAGGTCGCGGCGGCCTGGTGCAGCAGTTCGCCCAGATGCAGCAGATTGGTCAGCCTGCGTTCGCCGTCCGGCCTGGCCAGCAGCCGGCCGCCGATGCCCTCCGCGGCGATCGCCTGGCGAAACATGAAGCCGAAGCCGCGGCCGAGCCACAAATCGCGATAGGCGCCGAAGCGGGCCGCGGCCTGCTCCAGCCGCCGCTGGTCGCGGGAGAATTCCAGCAGCGCCGCCGCGTCCAGCCCGAGCAGTCCGGTGGCGAACGCGCCGAGCAGCAGCGCCGGCCGCCCGGGCTCGAGGATCGCCAGCAGCAGCCGCTCCAGTTCTTCGGCATCCGCCAATGCGAAGACGCTCTCGCGCGAAAGCTCGACGCTGCCGATGCCGAACGCGGCCAGCGCGCGCTTGACCAGACCGCCCTGGGCATGGCTGCGCACCAGGATCGCAATGTCGCCGGCACGCAGCCCGCGGCCGTCCAGCGTGATCCGCCCAGCCGCACCTTCCCGCACCAGGCGCGCCGCCTCGGCCGCGGTGGCGCGGGCGGCGCGAACCATGGCCTCGGCGCGCATCGGGTAGTCGCCCTGCGGGCCGATCGGCAGCCGCCAGAGCCGAAGCGCGGCGGCGGATTCCGCGGGGTCGCTGCGGTCGACGAACGGCTTGCGCGGCTTCGTACCCGCGCGCACGCGCTGGTAGCCGATGCCGGGCAGGATGAACGCGGCATCGTTGGCGGCGAAGATCCGGTTCAGCGCTTCGATCAGCCCGGCGTCCGAACGCTGGTTGTGGGTCAGGGTGCGGCACGCGCCGGCCCGCGACTTGGCCTGGAGGTAGGTGTGAAGGTCGGCGTTGCGAAAGCTGTAGATCGCCTGCTTGGGGTCGCCGACCAGGAACAGCGGCCCGCCGTGCGCGTCGGCGGTGCCGTAGATCGCATCGAAGATGGCGAACTGGACCGGGTCGGTGTCCTGGAATTCGTCGATCAGGGCGGCCGGAAAGCGCCGTCGGATCGATTCCGCCAGGCCGGACCGCGCGCCCGCGTGCAGCGCCTCGTAGGCGTTGTAAAGGATGTCGTCGAAAGCGGCGACCCGGCGCTCGCGCTTCGCGCGACGCAGGCCCGGGCCCGCTTCTTCGGCGAGCCTTCGCAGCAGGCGCAGCCGCTGCCGGCCGAGTTGTTCCAGGCATTGTTCCCGCAGCGCGAGCACGGATGCCGCCGCGTCGTAGAAGGGGTGCGCCGGGGTGACGAACTTCTTCTTGGTCCGTTCCGCTAGGTACTTTGCGTTCAGGAGCTTCAGCCTCTCGGCTCCGCGCGATGGAATGGCCAGCGGGTCGCCGCCGGCGAAGATCGCGGTCCACCCGTCGGCCGCCTCCCGGACGGCGTCCGCCTTGTAGGAGTTTGCGTTCAGGGCCGTCAGGTTTTCCAGGATCAGCGCGCAGGCGGCGGGACCCGAGGTGCCCCACAGCCGGCGGGCGTGCTCGAAGGCTTCGGCGAGCGCGTCGAGCGGTGGTTCGCCATCGCTTTCCGGCTCGTCGGGCCAGACCACCCTCGCGAGCGGCTTGGCCTGCAGGCGGCCGAGCAAGCTCGCCCAACTCTGCGGCGAGTCTCCGCTGCGCATCAGCAGCGCCGCCAGTTCGGGGGACAGCGCGGCGCCCGCAACCCGGCGGCGCCAGAAATCGGCGGCCGCCTGCAGCCGCAGCTCGGCGTCGTCCTCGATCAGTTCGAGATCGAAAGGCAGCCGGGCCGAGAAAGGTGTGTCGGCCAGCGCGCGCCGGCAGAAACCATGGATGGTGAAGATCGACGCTTCGTCGAAATGCTGCAGGGCGGATTCGAGCAGCGAGGCGGCCGCGTCCGCGGACAGACCGGCGTTGCGTTCCGCCGCATCCAGCAGGTCGGCGGCGAAGCGGTCGCCGGAGGCGGCTGCGCTGCCGCGCAGGTGGTCCAGCGCATCGACGATGCGGGCGCGGATGCGTTCCCGCAACTCGGCCGTCGCGGCGTTGGTGAAGGTGACGACCAGGATCTGCTGGACCTCCAGCCTGCGCTCCAGCAGTAGCCGCAGATAGAGCGCGCAGATGTTCCAGGTCTTGCCCGTTCCGGCCGAAGCCTCGACCAGGCTGATGCCGGCCAGCGGGCAGCCGAAGACGTCGAGCGGCGCGCAGTCCGGCGAGGTGTCGGCGAGGTTCGTGCTCACAGCCGCGGGTCCTCCAGGTGAGCGAGCAGCGGCTTGAAGACTGCGTCGGCCAGCGCCACGAACGCGCCGTCGAGCGGATCCGCCACGCCGCGCAGGGCGAGCGCAAAGGCGGGATCCCGGTCTTCGCCGAACGGCCGGTCGGGCGTGCTGGTCCAGCGCTGGCGCGACTTGGCCAGGCTGCCGCCCGAAACGACATAGTCCCAGGCGCTCTTCGGGAAGAAGTGCAGCGGTTCGGTGAGCCCCTGTCGGTACAGATTCAGCAGGTCGGCCAGGCGCTCACGGGCTTCGCGGCAGGCGCGCAGCCGGTAGGTGCCGTCGCGCGAGTGCCAGCGGGTCTCGATCGCCAGCCCTTCGGCTTGCGTCGCGCCGACGAACAGGTGGGCGATCCAGCCGGCGAGGTAGTCGCCAGGGCGCGTTTCGTCGTAGTGCCAGCGCACCAGCCGGCCCGGGCGCAGATCGGAAATGACGTGCTCGATGCGCCAGGGCTCGCCGGACAAGTCGAGTTGCAGGGTTGCCGCCTGCGGCGCCATGGGCGGCTCGGCGAGTTCAGCGCGCAGTCCGCCCGCGAAATCCGTGAGGACGCGCAGCTCCTCGGCGATGGCGGCGTCGCCCAGTGCGCCGGACGGGAAATCATCTGCCGCCTGCGCGATCTCGGCCAGCCGTTCTCCGGCGCAGCCGCGGAGCAGCAGCGGCAGCAGCCTTTGCGCCAGCGCCTGGCGGCCCGGCCAGTCCGGGAGGAACGGCTCGTCGTCCAGGAGTTCCTCCTCGCGTTCCGGCAGGGCGATGCCCAGGCGCTCGCGCAGCAGGTAGCGGCAGGGATTGCGGAAGAAGCGGACCAAGTCGTCCAGCCGCACCGAACGCCATTCCGGCTCGGGAGCGGGCAGCGGCCGCTTGAAGAACGCCGAGGCGTCCGCGTCGCCCGGCCACGGCGATTCATCTTCGACGTCATCGGGCCCGACGCCGGGCGTGACCGAGGAAGCCTGGACGAGCGCGGGGGCGGCACGCAGCGCATCGCAATACTCGGCATTGAAGCTGCGGATGCGGCCGTCCGGCCGTGTCGGGGGTTCGACGAAATAGTCGCGCGAGAACGCCTGCAGGGGGTGCTCCACGACCAGCCGGCGGCGCACCTCGTCCGCCTGGGCCTGGCTCGAACTGCAGGCCCGGACGAGGTAGTCGAGCAGCTCGGCGACGAGCACGGATGGCGGTTGCGGGCTGCTGTCGCGGATGCTGCGGCCGGTGTAGCTGATATGGAAGCGCTCCCGCGCGGCGAGCATCAGGTCGAGGAAAAGATTGCGCTCGTCGATGCGCCTCTGGCGGTCGCCCCGGAGCGGGCGGGCGGCCAGCAGGTCGAATTCGACCGGCCGGGCTCCGCTTGGGAAGGATCCGTCGTTCATGCCGACCGCGCAGACGATTCGATAGGGCAGCCCGCGGAGGCTGCCTATCGCCGAAAACGTGACCGCGCCGGTCGGCACGCCGCCGCCTGCGGGATCGTCCAGGCGCTCGGCGAGCGCCGCTCTGATCACTTCGAGCGGAACCGGGTTGCGCAGCCCGCCGCCGCGCATGTCGTCGTGGAGCCGGGAGATTGCCGCGCGCGCTGCGCGAAGGTCCTCGGCCCACTGCGGATCGGGCGCGACGAAACCGTCGATCGCGGCGATCAGCGCGTCCCGCCAGCCGGCCGCCGATTTCGGCAGCAGGAAGTCCTGGCGCAATGCACGCAATGCCTCGACAAATCGCCAGAACGGGCCGAGGGCGAGTGCGGCCTGCCCCTCGGGATTGGCGCTGCCGATCCACCCGGCCACCGCGGTTCCCGCATCGCCCAGCGCATAGGAGAGGAACAGCTTGTGCAGGCCCGCGGAGAACGAGTGGCGCCCGGCCCCGGGCAGGTCGAGCGCGGTCTGCTCGACCTCGTCCAGCCCCCAGCGGATGCCGGATTGGCGGATCCAGTCGCGGATCGCGTCCGCGTCCGATTGCTTCAGGCCGAACCGGAAGCGCACCGGCGGTTGCTCCAGCAGGTCGAACACCGTGCTCGCCGGGTGGCGGCTGGCCGCGAGCGCCGTCAGCGTGTCCAGGACGCGGGCGACCGGATTGTCCCGGCGCTGGGGCAGGCCGGTGATCGCGTAGGGAATTCGGCGGTTCGCGGGAGCGGTGCCGAAAACCGAATCGATCACGGGCGCCGCCGCCTCCAGGTCCGGCGTGACCACCAGGACTTCGTCCGGCCTCGGCGGATTCGGGCCGGCGAAGAGCGCTAGCAACTGGTCGTGCAGAACCTCGATCTCGCGGGAAAGTGAATGGCAAACGTGAATCTCGATGCTGCGGTCGTCCGGTGCGAGCGGTATGCCGCCCGGATCGAGTTCCTGGAGATTCAGGATCGCGTCCTGCAGCCGGCCGAGCAGCGTGGCCGATCCGGATTCGGTGAACGAGCTGCCTGACTCCACACCGGCGCAGTCCTCGCCCGAAAGCAGCAGGTCGATGTACGCCCGGGTCTGATTGCCCCATGACGCGAGCAGGCTGTTGCCGACTTCGTGGTAGTCGTCCCTGTTGCGGGCGACCAGGTAGCTCAGGCGCTTCGGGTCGACGATCTCGAACCAGTACTCGCGGCAGGGGTTGAGCGCATAGAGTTCGATCCGCATCCTGGCCGAGATCCGGCCCAGGATCTCGAGATACAGCGGCGGCAGCGCAGGCAGGCAGAACAGCCAGACGGTCTCCGGCAGCCCGGCCATGCGCGGTGCCTGGGGGCCCGGGTCCTCAATTGCGCGGAAGAAGTCTGCCGAAGGATGCTGTCGCTGCGTGCCCAGCGCCGCGGTGATGTGCCGCCACAGCGCCGACTGCCAGGCCTCGTCGGCCGCCGCCTCCGCGTCGAGCCCGGGGATTGCGGCACGTCGGCCATCCGACCACGCCTCCAGCCACTGCGGCCGGTAGGTGATGTAATGTCCGATCAGTTGCGCCGTATGCTGCGACAGGTCGAACCGCATGACCGGATCCGCGGCGGCCAGGTACGCGGCAAGGCGGGGATGTCCGGCGGCAAGCGACGCATCGCCGAGCGCCTCGAAAACGCGCCAGGCGAGAACATCCGGATCGAAGGGAGAGGCTTCCTGCACCGGAACGAGGCGGCCGATCTGCGTCCATATCCACTGCGCCAGGTAGTGGAACTGCACGTTCGCGCAGATGCCCAGACGGTCTGCGAGCGACAGTTCGAGGCGGCGCCGCAGCGCCGCGCTCGGAACGATGACCTGCTGCGCAGCGAACGGATCGTCCTGCGCGGCGGCGAGCCGCCGAACCAGCGCTTCGAGTAGGGTCTCGAAGCGGTTGGAGAAGATGAACTGCAGCATGTGGCGGTGGCGTTGGCCGGTTTCGCCTTTCTGGCGTCGGGGCGCGGTGGATCGGGTGGGCGGCCGTCTCGCGATGGTGCCATGTCCGGGCGCCCATTGCAGCGGCGCTTCCCTGCGCCACGTCAGCAGATTATCCGGCCGGGCCGGCTCAGGAAACGAGCCTGCGGTCCGCCGGCTGACGAAGGTGCCGGGGCATCTGTCGGACGTTCGTACGGCAGGCGACGGATCCGTCTCGCGGCCGCTGCGGATCGGTGGAAATCGCAGGTGGGGGTTTACAGTGTCGGCCACCGGCCATATAATTCCGCTTCTCTGCTGACCGCAGATCCGGCGCTGAGCCGGGCGCTCTTTAACATTTAGAACAGCCGATAGGTGTGGGTACTTTGAGGGTACTCACACGGGGTCTTGGGGCTTGGGTTGGGTCTGGTGCGTGGGTTGAAGTGCGTGCTGGGTTGAGCCTGGGTTCTGGAGACTGGATATTCC
>DATMWM010000386.1:0-4048 GCA_035562535.1 Rhodocyclaceae bacterium
GTCCATCAGGTGATCGCCCTTGACCGCATCGAAGACACGGATGCGGTGATTTTGCGATTCCACGCCCCCGATGTCCGTGACATAGATGCGGGCGCCCGCGGTATCCACCGTGACGCTGGTGATCCGGTCGAACCATTTCGAACTGCCGATCCGCCGCAGGAACCGGCCGTCGCGGTCGTAGATCAATACCGCCTTGGCGGTGGCATCCGCGACATACAGGTTGCCCGCACCATCCACGTCGAGTCCCAGCGGCTTGCGCAGCGCGCCCGGCTCTTCCTCGCCTATCTTGAAGAACTTCTTCGCCGGCGGATCGAACACCTTGATCGTCGTTTCCGCCGAGTCGGAGACGAAAATCCGCCCCTTGTGCACCGCGACGGCATAGGGCTTGGTGAGGCCCTCGCTTCCAGCTGCCTCGCCGGTGAGCATGGTCTTCAGCGCGGAGTCCTCGGCCTGGACCACGTTGTGGCTGCCGTAGATGCTCTGCTCGAAATAGAAGCGCGGCTCGTCCGGCGGCGGCGGAAAGACCAGGGCGACCTTGGGCGCATCCTTCTGCTCCGGCATCTCGGCGCAGCCGAAAAGCAGCGAGGCGCAGATCAGCGGCAACAGCAGGGCGCGGGCGGCGGAATCACGGGGCATCGTCATCGGGCGGAATCGGCTCCGGTCACTGGATGTGGCAGCTCATGCAGAGCTGGCTGTTCTCGTTGCTCACGCGCAGAAACAGGCGGCTGGACGTGTGCGGATCATGGCAGGAGGTGCACTCGACGAAGGGGATCGTCTCGCCCATCTCCGTGCGGCCGTAGAGGGGAAGGTCGTTCTTGCCGCGGCGGCTGCTGTTGTTGTTGGCCGAGGTCCAGAAGATCTTGCGGTTCTCCACCGTGCCCTCGAACAGCGGCCGGAAGCCCCTGTAGGTCGTGTCGAAGAGGAACTCGGCCTCGCGCAGCGGGGTGCCGCTGGCCTTGGCGCGCTGCAGCGCGGCCTGCGCCGCCTCGACCGATGCGGGATTCCCGCGATAGGGAACGCCGAAGGGGTGATCCATGCTCTGGTTGGTGACCGCGAAAGCCTGGCTCGCGTCGTGGCAGGCCAGACAGGCCACCGACTGCGAACCCACCGGCGATAAGCCGTCCAGGCCGACGCGGCCGATGTCGTCGTAGATTTGGAACGGCTGATCGCTCTGGATCGAGGGCTGCCACTGCGGCGTCTGCGCGGCCAGCGCCACCCGCGTCCCGTCGCGGTTCACGACCGCCGGAAAGTGGCAGAACACGCAAACCTCCTTCTCGTCGGTCTGCGTCGGGTCCAGCCCGTAGCGCTGGGCGAGGTTGTGCTTGGTGGTGCGGATGTCGGCCGCGCTCGGCCAGGCGAGCGCGAGCAGCCAACCGAACAGCAGCGCGGCCAGCAGCCTGATTCCACCCGGCGGACGAACGGATTCCATATTGCTCATTCAACCAGTCTAGATGTTGCCGGGCAACGCGCATCGCTGCAACCGTTCCGGCGTTCCAAAATCCGGATATCCGCCTCGGTATGAGGCACAGGCCACCGAACGGTTCAATCCAATCCTCAGCAGGTCACTCGACCCGCGACAGCATGTATGCCAGCGCCGCACGCACGTCCTCGTCGGTCAGGCTCGCATTGCCGCCCTTCGGCGGCATGGCGCCCTTGCCCCGGAGCACCGATGTGTCGAGGACGCCGGCGCCGGCCTCCCGACGCGGCGCCCAGGCCCGGGTGTCCCCCAGGCGCGGCGCACCGGCGGTCCCGGCCGCATGGCAGGCCGCGCAGGCTCGCAGATACACGCCCCTGCCGTCAGCCGCCACCGGCGACCCCGACGCCGTGGCCATGCCCGCGGCGGCAAGCACGAGGATCGACCGGCGCAGACATGAATGCATCAGCCCCTCCGGGCATTTCCGCCATTCCATGCGGCGGGGGAGGTTCCAGACCGGTCGCCAGCATAACTCGGCGGCCCGACGGTTACCCCGCAACACGCTAGCAACCACCATGCCAGTTGACCAGCCGGACATTCTCTTGCCGTCCCGCCGGCATGTGGGAAACTAGCGGCTGCGGCCTGCCGTCAGGCCGGCCCGACGGGTGCGTTTCTTGCTGCCCGGCCCCGATCCAGCTACAGCGAAAGGACCATCACCATGCCCGGATTCAGGTCGATTCCCGAGAACGGACAAACGCCGCGGAGGTGCGCCGGCGCACTGCGCCTGCTCGGGCTGGGCATCGCCGCGCTGCCGCTCGCCGCGTCGGCGGCGGAACCGGCACCGCGCGCCCAGGCGGGCGGCGCCATCAAGCCGGACGTTCTCTACCACAATTACTGCTCGGTCTGCCACGGCGACCGCGGCGACGGCAACAGCCGCGCGAAAAGCAGCCTGGTGCCGCCGCCGAAGGATCTGACCAAGGCCACCCACCTGAACCGGGAAACCATCGTGGCGATCGTGTCCGACGGCAAGCCGGGGACGGCGATGGTCGGCTGGAAGACCCAGCTCAACCAGAAGGAAATCGAGGCGCTGGCCGACTACCTGCTCGCCACCTTCGTCGGCAAGACCCCCGCCGCCGCTCCGCCGGTGGCCGGCATCTCGGGTACCACCGCCCACGGCGGGCGGCAGAGCGATGCGCCGCCCGCACCGACCGCCGCCCCGGCGGTCAAAGCCGACATGAGCCTGCCGATCCCGGGCGGTTTCAAGGGCGACCCTGCCTGGGGCCGGACTTTCTATATGCAGAACTGCGCCACCTGCCACGGCGCCAAGGGCGACGGCAAGGGACCCCGGGCCTATTTCATCAATCCGAAGCCGCGCAACTTCGTCGACCCGAAATGGCGCTCCACCTACAACCGCCCGGCCCTGTACGCCGCGATTTCCATGGGCAGGGTGGGCACCGAGATGCCCGCCTGGAAATACGTGCTGACCGAGCAGGAGATGGCCAACGTGACCGAGTTCGTGTTCCGCCAGTACATCCAGCCGGAGAAGGCCGCGAAGGCGCAGAAATCGGGCGGATGACCAGTCGGCTGATCGTCGCAGCCGCTGCGCTCGCGCTGCTGGCGGCCTGCACCGAGGTCGAGTACGGCGCCCTGCGCAGCGAACCCCGGTCCGCGCACGCTGCCGCCAGCATGCATGAGCGCGGCCGGGCCATCTACAACTTCCGCTGCTACTACTGCCACGGCTACTCGGGCGACGCGCGCACCCTGGCCAGCACCTTCCTGACGCCGGCGCCCCGGGACTTCACCGCCTCGGACCCGGCCAGCCTCACGCGGCAGGACATGCTCGCCGCCCTGCGCCAGGGACGTCCGGGAACCGCGATGGCGCCCTTCACCGGGATACTCTCGGAGGCCGAGATGCAGGCTGTGGTCGACTTCGTGCGCCAGGAGTTCATGGTCAGCAAGGCGGTCAATACCCGTTACCACACCCGGGAAAACGGCTGGCCGGACCACGAGCGCTACCGCGACGCGTTTCCGTTCGCGACCGGTGCGATCGGGCTGGACGTCGCCTGGGACCGGCTGACAGCGGGCCAGCAGCGCGGCAAACGGCTCTATCTCGCGTCCTGCGTAAGCTGCCACGACCGGGGCCGCCCGGTGGCCGATCCGATCGTCTGGGAAGCGCGCCCGCTGTCCTACCCGCGGAACAACTACCAGCCGGGAACCAGCGGACCGCCGGACGCGATCTCCTCCGCAAGCCCGTACGGCCTGCACGACATCCCGCCCAAACTCGCCTCGCTGAACGCGCAGGAACGCTCCGGCGAGCGCCTGTTCCAGGCCAACTGCGCCTTCTGCCATGCTGCGGACGGCACGGGCAAGAACTGGATCGGCAGTTTCATGGAACCGCATCCGCGCAACCTCACCGACCCGCAATTCATGGGCGGGATGACCAGCGCCCGGCTGCGCACCGTGATCCGCGACGGCCTGCCGGACACGTCCATGCCCGCCTGGGGGTCGGTACTGGAACCACGCGAGATCGACGCGGTGATCGCCTACATCTCGCGCGAGTTCCATCCGGTCGCGGAGTGAGCATGTCCCTCTCGTGCGTCCGTCGCATACCGGTGCCCTGCACGGTCCGGGCGG
>DATMWM010000387.1:0-5864 GCA_035562535.1 Rhodocyclaceae bacterium
GCAGGCCTTCGTCTGGCTCGGCCTGCACGAGCCGGACGACCGGCTGCTCTACAAGGCGCAGGAGGAATTCGGGCTGCACGAACTGGCGGTGGAGGACGCCCAGTCCGCGCACCAGCGGCCGAAGCTGGAGGAATACGCCGAATCGCTCTTCGTCGTCCTGCACACCGCCCAGTGGTGGGACAACGAGATGCAGCTCGGCGAGACCCACCTCTTCGTCGGCAGGAACTACCTGATCTCGATCCGGCGCGGGGCATCCCACCCGTACACCAAGGTGCGCGAACGCTGCGAGGCTGCGCCGCACCAGCTCGCCAAGGGGCCGGCGTTCGTGCTCTACGCGATCATGGATTTCATCGTCGACCACTACAAGCCGATCGTCGAGGCCTTCGAGGGCCGCTTCGGCGTGCTCGAGGCAGACATCTTCAGGGACCGCTTCGACCGGCGCACCATCGAGCGGCTCTACGAGCTCAAGCGCGAGCTGCTCGACCTGCACACGGCGGCGCTGCCGGTGATCGACATCTGCAACGGCCTCACGCGCATCCACCCGGACCTGGTGCCGAAGGACCTGCGCCATTACTTCCGTGACGTGGCCGACCACGCCACGCGGATCGCCAAGGGTGTGGACAACCTGCGCCAGATGCTCTCGGATGCGATGCAGGTCAATGTCGCCCTGATGGCGCTGCGGCAGAACGACGTGGTCAAGAGCCTGGCCGCCTGGGGCGCCATCCTGGCGCTGCCGACCATGGTGTTCAGCATGTACGGCATGAACTTCCACCTCATGCCCGAGCTCGGCTGGAGCTTTGGCTACCCGCTGGCGCTGGCGGCCACCGCGGCCCGCTGCACATTCCTCTACCGGCGCTTCAGGCGCGCCGGCTGGCTGTGAGCGCGGGGCCAAGCGTTGTCCGCGGCTGAGTTCGCGATCGACGTGCGCGGGCTGAACAAGCACTTCGGCCCCAAGCACGTGGTGCGGGATCTCACCCTGCAGGTGCGCCCGGGCGAGATCTACGGCTTCCTCGGGCCGAACGGCAGCGGCAAGACCACCTCGATCCGCATGCTCTGCGGCCTTCTCACGCCGGACTCGGGCGAGGGCACCTGCCTGGGCTACGACGTGATCCGGGACACCGCGGCGATCAAGCGCGAGGTCGGCTACATGACCCAGCGCTTCTCGCTCTGGGAGGACCTCACCATCCGCGAGAACCTGGAGTTCGTGGCGCGCATGTACGGCATGTCCGGCCGCCGCGAGGCGGTCGCACGGGCGATCGACCGGCTCGGCCTGGGCGAGCGCCGCAACCAGCTCGCCGGCACGCTCTCGGGCGGCTGGAAGCAGCGCCTGGCGCTGGCCGCCTGCATGCTGCATTCGCCCAGGCTGCTGCTCCTGGACGAGCCGACCGCCGGCGTCGACCCGAAGGCGCGGCGCGACTTCTGGGAGCAGATCCACGAACTGGCCGCCGGCGGCATCTCGGTGCTGGTGTCCACCCACTACATGGACGAGGCGGAGCGCTGCCACCGCCTGGCCTACATCGCCTGGGGCAGCCTGCTCGCCACCGGCACCGCGGAGGAGGTGGTGAGCGCCCAGGGGCTCACCGCCTGGCAGGTCACCGGCCCGGACCTCTGGCAGCTCGCCGAGGCGCTGCGCGGGCTGCCGGGGGTGGACCAGGTCACGCCCTTCGGCAACACCCTGCACGTCGTCGGCCGCGACGCCAGGCTGCTGTTCGAGAGCATCTCGGCGGTGAAGGAGACCTCCCCGCACCGCTGGGAGGAGATGGCGCCCGGGCTGGAGGACGTGTTCATCAGCCTGATGGACCGCGCGCCCGATCAGCCGGGCTGAAGGACCCACGGAATTGGCTGCCACGCGACTCTCCTGGTCCCGCTGGGTCGGGATCATCGTCAAGGAGTTCATCCAGTTGCGCCGGGACCGGCTGACCTTCGGCATGATCGTGGGCATCCCGATCATCCAGCTCATCCTGTTCGGCTTCGCCATCAACTCGGACCCGAAGCACCTGCCGACCGCGGTGCTCTCCGCGGACAACAGCGCCTACGCGCGCACGCTGGTGGCGGCGATGCAGAACAGCGGCTACTTCGCGGTGGTGCGCCAGATCTCCCGCGAGGACGAGGCCGAGGATCTGCTCGCCCACGGCGCGGTGCAGTTCGTGGTGACCGTGCCGGAGAACTTCTCGCGCAAGCTGGTGCGCGGCGAGCGGCCGGTGCTGCTGATCGAGGCCGACGCCACCGACCCGGCGGCCACCAGCAACGCGGTCTCCGCGCTCGCGGCACTGGGCAGCCAGGCGCTGGCGCGCGACCTGCAGGGCAGCCTGGGGCGGCTGGCGCGCGGGCCGGACCCGCTGGAAGTGCGCATCCACCGCCGCTACAACCCGGAGGGCATCACCCAGTACAACATCGTCCCGGGGCTGCTCGGCGTCATCCTGACCATGACCATGGTGCTGATGACCGGACTGGCCATGACCCGCGAGCGCGAGCGCGGCACCTTCGAGAACCTGCTGGCCACGCCGGCGCTGCCGGTGGAGGTGATGACCGGCAAGATCGTGCCCTACATCCTGATCGGCCTGATCCAGGTCACCCTGGTGCTGCTGGCGGCGCGCTTCCTGTTCGACGTGCCGATGGAGGGCAGCCTGGTGCTGCTCTACGCCGTGGTGCTGGTGTTCATCGCCGCCAACCTCACGCTCGGCATCACCTTCTCCTCGATCGCCCGCAACCAGCTCCAGGCGATGCAGATGACCT
The DNA here is from genome assembly GCA_035562535.1 of Rhodocyclaceae bacterium. Classification (GTDB taxonomy): domain Bacteria; phylum Pseudomonadota; class Gammaproteobacteria; order Burkholderiales; family Rhodocyclaceae; genus DATMWM01. The sequence goes on from DATMWM010000387.1 coordinate 2,737, forward strand.
TCTTCTTCTTCCTGCCCTCGATGCTGCTGTCCGGCTTCATGTTCCCGTTCCGCGGCATGCCGGACTGGGCCCAGGCGATCGGCAGCGTGCTGCCGCTCACGCACTTCCTGGTGCTGGTGCGCGGCATCATGTTGAAGGGCAACGGCCTGCTGGACATCTGGCCGCAGCTCTGGCCGATCCTGCTGTTCATGCTGGCGGTGATCGCCGTCGGGCTGCGGCTGTACCGGAGGACGCTGGATTGAGCGGACGGTGGAATACGCGCCTTGCGGCGCTATTCCGCCCTACGAATCTCCGCCCCGCGACGCCGCGTAGGGTGGAATAGGGCGTAGCCCGTATTCCACCGAATCGAATGCGACCGTGCGGACGGTGGAATACGCGCCTTGCGGCGCTATTCCACCCTACGAATCTTCGCGCTGCGACGCCGTGTAGGGTGCAATAGGGCGCAGCCCGTATTCCACCGAATCGGCCATGAGCGTGCGCAGCGCCGCCTCGGGCGTGGCGATGCGGAAGGCGAGCGCGTGTTTGCGGCGCGCCAGCGCGAGCAGCGCCTTGTCCTTGGTCACCAGCAGCTCCGCGCCGCAGGCGCGGGCGAGTTCGAGAAATTTCTGGTCGTCCGGGTCCTTGCAGCGCGGCAGCGAGGGCAGGGCGGGACGGCCATCCGCGGCGATGACGCGCGCGGCCGCCCGGTAGGCCGCGGCACGCTCGCGCGCCTGCTGCGCGTCGCCCAGGAATTCCGGGCGGGCGAGCACCAGTTCCAGCTCCTTCAGGCAGGACTCGTCGGTGCAGGCGACGACCGCGCCGGAACGCAGGGCGGCGGCGAGCGGGGCGACGCCGGGATCGTTCCAGTGGATCAGGTCCAGGACCACGTTGGTGTCCAGGACCCAGAGCCGGGGCGGCTCAGCGGGCGCCATCGGCGGACGCGTCGGCGACGTCCCCGGGCCGTGCCGGCGCGGCCAGCGCCGCGAGCCGCTCGTCGCGCGCCGGCTTGGGCATCGCGGCCAGTTCCTCGACGCGCGCGTAGAAACGCCCCAATTCGCCGCCTTCCTGCGCCAGCAGCGCCCGGAAGGCCGGCACCAGCGCGGTGTACAGGCCGATCGAGGCCAGGGTCGCGTTGTTGATCTCCTGGCCGAACCAGCGGTCGTAGCCGGCGTAGCCGTTCCATTTCTCCGCCTTCAGCCTGCGGTAGTCCTCGCCCAGGCCGGCGAGGATGCGCGCCTTCTCCCGTTCCATCTCGCGCGGCAGGATTTCCGATCCGTAGAGCGCCTCGAGCCGGGCGCGGGTGCCGGTCACCAGCGCCAGGAAGTCCTGGCGCCGCGCCTGCGCCTCGCGGAACTGCGCGCGCTGCTCCGCGCTGCCCACGGCGGCGAGCCAGCGCTCGACGCCTTCCAGTTCGACCACCGTGGCGAAGGACTCGTTGAACTCGGTGTCGTCCCCGGCGTAGGCGACCTGGTGCGCCAGTTCGTGGAAGATCAGGCGCGCCAGTTCCGGCTCGGGATAGTGGATGAAGGTGTTCAGCAGCGGGTCGTCGAACCAGCCCAGGGTGGAATAGGCCGGCACGCCGCCGACGTGCACGTCGTAGCCCTGGGCGCGCAGCTCCGCCGCCAGCGCCTCGGCGTCGGCCAGGGCGAAGTAGCCGCGGTAGCTCACGCAGCCGGCCACCGGGAAGCACCACTGCTTCGGCTCGATCGACAACCGCGGGGCGGCGAAGACGTTCCAGACGACGTAGGGTCGCCCGAGGTCGGCGTACTTGCGGTAGGAGCCGTTGGCCGGCAGGCCGAGTTCGCGGCTGGCGTAGTCGCGGATCGCCTGCGCGCGGGCCAGCTTGCCGCGCAGTTCCGGCGTGGAGCCGGCGCCGGACGCCACCTCCTCGACCGGGCGGGCCTCGCGCCACAGTTCGAGCTGGCCGCCGATCGCCTGCAGGTAGTAGGACGGCGCGCTGCAACCGGCGGCGAGCAGCGTCGCGGCCGCCAGCGCGGCGGCGACCGTTCGCGGCGGACGGCTAGGCATCTGGCGGCCCGGCCGCATCGTGCTGGAACCGGCCGCTGCGCAGGAAGGCGGCGACCTGGACGGCCACCCGCGGGGAAAAGATCATGGCCGAGTGGGTCACCGGCAGCACGATGTGATCGGCGATCCCGGGCACGCGGGTCTCCTCGACCGCGACCACGCCGTCGTTCGGCCGCGGCAGGTCGGGCGCGACAAGTTGCCCGAGGCCGAGCGCGAGCGAGCCGGCGACCATCCCGGCCTCGCGCGGCAGCCGCCACTCCGAGGCCGGCCGCTCCAGCCATTCGCGCATGCTGTTGCCGAGCAGGAAGTGGCCGAAGCCGGTGGTGTCGAAGCGCCTGCCGGCCAGGCTGTCCAGGAACGGGCTGCCGAGCAGCACCACCCGGCCTGGGCGGGTCTCGCCGGATTCGGCCAGCGCCCGGTACACCACCAGCCCGCCCATGCTGTGGCCGACCAGGTGCAGCACGTCGGCTTCGATGGTTGCGAGGTAGCGGGCCAGCTCCCGGGCGTTCGCCTCCAGGCCGAGGCGCATCGAGGCATAGGAGAAGGCGTGGGGGCGATAGCCCTGCGCGGCCAGCCGCTGGCCGAGCCAGCCCAGCGCCCAGCCGGACATCCACAGGCCGTGGACCAGCACCACCGCCTCGGAGGCGTTCGGGTTCGGGCGGTCGGGAGCGTTCATGCGTCGTCGGCGGGAAGGCGGGGTGCGACCGGATTGTAGGGTGGAATAGCGCCGCAGGCGCGTATTCCACCGTTCCGGCTGGCGCCACGCCTCCGACGGTGGGATACGGGCTTCGCCCTATCCCACCCTACACACTATCCCACCCTACGGCCCTGTAGCGGCATCCCCGCCGGGCGGTTGCGGCGCGGTGTAGACTGCACGCTCGTAATAAAACAGAAACAACACCGAAATGTTCGCCAGACTGATGCCCCGCGAGGGCAAGTTCTTCGACCTGTTCAACGCCCATGCCGAGCTGGTTGTGGAGGGTGGGCGCGAGCTGGTGGCGCTGGTCTCGGCCCTCGGCGAGCCGGGCAGCGACGCATTCGAGCGGGCCAAGACGATCGACGACATCGAGCGCCGCGCCGACCGCATCACCCACGAGACCGTGCAGCTTCTGCACAAGACCTTC
>DATMWM010000388.1:0-4287 GCA_035562535.1 Rhodocyclaceae bacterium
GCCCAGGGCGGCCGCGCGGCCAGCGCGCCTGTCGCCGGCGCCCAGGGGCAGCGGCGGCGGGGCGGCCTCCGGCGCGGGCCAGACCAGGCAGCGCATGCGCGGATGGACGTAGCTCCAGGCGCGGATCAGCCCCAGCGGATAGCGCGTCTCCAGGGTGACACGGCCCAGCGGCAGCCAGCCCCGGCGGGGCGCCGGCACCCCGACCTCGGCCTCGAAGGTGGAATCGCCGGGCAGGTCCGCCGGCCGGCCGGCCAGCGGCGAGGCGCAGACCCGCAGCGCGCGCCGGGGCTCGCGCCGGGTATTGATCAGGCGCAGGGTGAAGACCGCAGTGCCGCCGGCGAACACCGGCTGGCAGCGGCCGGGCGCGATCTCCAGCCTGACTAGGTTGCGGAAGGTGTGGATGATCGTCACCACGCCCAGGCCGGCGAGCAGGAAGGTCAGCATGAACCCGAGGCTCAGCTGGTAGTTGATCGAGCCGGTGAGCAGCAGCAGGACCGTGGCGGCGAATCCCAGACCGGCCCCGGTGGGCAGCACGAAGACCCGGCGCTGGCCGAGGCGGATCGGCGCGGCCTCCGGGCCGTCGACCCGGAACAGCCAGCGCCTGAGCGCGCCGGACGCGGTTTCCAGCCTGGACGCCGCCATCGCTTCAGGGCAGGGCGACCGCCGTGACCAGTTCGCGCGCCAGCGACTCCGCGCCGTGGCGGGCCTCGTCACGCACCGGCCGCAGCCGGTGGCCGGCGATGCCCGGCAGCACCGCCTGCACGTCCTCGGGCAGGACGATCGCGCGCCCGTCGATGAAGGCCCAGGCGCGGGCCGCCGCCAGCAGCGCAAGGGCGGCCCGCGGCGACAGCCCGCCCTGCAGCCCGGGCGCGCTGCGCGTGTGCTCGGTGAGCGCCTGGACGTAGTCGATCAGCGCGTCCGAGGCGTGCACCGCGGCCGCCTGGCGCTGGAGCTGGGCGAGATCGCCGGGCTCCAGGCAGGGCGCCAGCTGCGCCAGGATCTCCCGCCGGTCGCTGCCCTGCAGCAGCGCGCGCTCGGCGGCCCGGTCAGGGTAGCCCAGCTCGATGCGCATCAGGAAGCGGTCGAGCTGGGATTCGGGCAGCGGGAAGGTGCCCACCTGGTGCGAGGGATTCTGCGTGGCGATGACGAAGAACGGCTCCGGCAGCGGCCGGGTCTCGCCCTCGGCGGTGACCTGGCGCTCCTCCATCGCCTCGAGCAGCGCGCTCTGCGTCTTCGGCGTGGCGCGGTTGATCTCGTCGGCCAGGATGAGCTGGGAGAAGATCGGGCCGGGATGGAAGCGGAAGCTGCCGCTGGCGCGCTCGTAGACCGACACGCCGATGATGTCCGCCGGCAGCATGTCGCTGGTGAACTGGATGCGCTGGAAGTGCAGGCCGAGCAGTCGTGCCAGCGCATGCGCCAGCGTGGTCTTGCCCACGCCCGGCAGGTCCTCGATCAGCAGGTGGCCGCGGGCCAGCAGACAGGCCACGGCCAGGCGGATCTGGCGTTCCTTGCCGAGGATGACCCGGCTGGCGCCGGAAACGATCTGCTGGACGGCGGGATGCGGCATGGCTTGTGATGGATCTAGCGATCGGTGGATAATAGCTTTGATCCGACAACGATTGTGCAATGCGGCGCGCGCGGCTTCCGGCGGGCCGCTTCCGGCGGGCAAGAACAATGACCACAGCATTCATCACCCATCGCGAGTGCATGCAGCACGACATGGGATCGCATCATCCGGAGTGTCCCGATCGGCTCTCCGCCATCAACGACAGGCTGATCGCCTCCGGCATCGACCAGTACCTGGCCTATTACGACGCGCCGCTCGCCAGCATCGAGCAGCTCACCCGGGTGCATCCGCCGGAGCACGTGCGGCGGATCATGCAGAGCGCGCCGCAGAACGGGATCATCCACCTGGACCCGGACACCGCCATGTGCCCGGCCACGCTCCAGGCGGCGCTGCGCTCGGCCGGCGCCGGCGCGCTGGCCGCCGACTTGGTGATGAGCGGCGAGGTGGAGAGTGCCTTCTGCGCGGTCAGGCCGCCCGGCCACCACGCCGAGCGCGCCCGCGCCATGGGTTTCTGCTTCTTCAACAACGTGGCGGTTGCCGTGCGCCATGCACTCGAAGTGCATGGCATCGAGCGGGCGGCGATCATCGACTTCGACGTGCACCACGGCAACGGCACCGAGGACATCTTCAGCGGCGACCCGCGCGTGCTCATGGCGAGCATCTTCCAGCACCCGTTCTATCCCTACTCGGGCACGGACAATCCCGCGCCGAACATGCTGAACGTGCCGCTGCCGGCGGGCACGCGCAGCGACGGCTTCAGGCAGGTGGTGAGCGACATCTGGATGCCCCGGCTGCGCGAGTTCGCGCCGCAGGCGATCTTCATCTCGGCCGGCTTCGACGCCCATTACGAGGACGACATGGGCTCGCTCGGGCTGGTCGAGGCCGACTACGTGTGGGTCACCGAGCAGTTGAAGCAGATCGCCGCCGAGAGCGCGAAAGGGCGCATCGTGTCCATCCTCGAGGGCGGTTACGCCCTGTCGGCGCTGGCGCGCAGCGTGACCGCGCACATCAAGGCGCTCGCCGATCTCTAGTGGTCTGCTTCGTAAATCAAGGAACCGGATGAAAACGATGGATTGTGGTCTGTGGCAAGGCGCGAACCGCAGCAATAGTTGTGACTATTGCGAGGATGAGCAACGCCGCCACGGACCGCAAGACGCGTTTTCATGTTCCGGCATTTGCGAAGCAGACCACTAGGGCGGCCGGTTCCGCCCCCGCCCGCCGCCGATACGCGCCGCGGCCGACGTTCTGGCCGCGTGCCTATTCGCGCTAGAATCGCGCTTTTCAGTTCCTGGACCCTCTCATGATCACCGGTTCCATAGTCGCCATCGTCACGCCCATGCACGAGGACGGCAGCCTCGACTATCCTCGGCTGAGAAACCTAATCGACTGGCACGTACGCGAGGGCACCGACGGCATCGTCATCGTCGGCACCACGGGCGAGTCGCCCACGGTGGATTGGGACGAGCATTGCGAACTCATCCGGGTCGCGGTCGAGCATTCGGCCGGGCGCATCCCGGTCATCGCCGGCACCGGCGCGAATTCCACGAGCGAGGCGGTCGAACTGACCGAGTACGCGAAGAAGGTCGGCGCCACGGCCGGGCTGTCGGTCGTGCCGTACTACAACAAGCCGACCCAGGAAGGGCTCTACCGGCACTTCAAGACCATCGCCGAGGCGGTGGATCTGCCGATGATCCTCTACAACGTGCCCGGGCGCACCGTGGCCGACCTGGGCAACGACACGGCCCTGCGGCTGGCCAAGGTTCCGGGCGTGATCGGCATCAAGGACGCCACCGGCAACATCGAGCGCGGCAGCGACATGGTCAAGCGCGCGCCCAAGGGCTTCGCGGTCTACAGCGGCGACGACGCCAGCGCGCTGGCGCTGATCCTGCTCGGCGGGCAGGGGACGATCTCGGTCACCGCCAACGTCGCGCCGCGCCTGATGCACCAGATGTGCGCGGCGGGCCTGGCCGGCGACGCGATCACCGCGCGCGAGATCAACCGCAGGCTGCTCGGCCTGCACCGCAACCTGTTCGTCGAGGCCAATCCGATCCCGGTGAAATGGGCCTGTGCCCAGATGGGCCTGATCGGGCCGGGCATCCGGCTGCCTCTGACGCCGTTGTCGCCGGAACTGCACGACCGGGTCCGCGCGGCCATGGCGGAGGCCGGCGCGGCATGACCATCGCCGGCGTATTCGGTCGCACGCGCGGGATGAACGCGCTCCGGCGGCTCATCCCGGCTGTCGGCTGCGCGCTGCTGCTCGCGGGTTGCAGCAGCTCGCTCCTCGAATCGAAGCGGATCGACTACAAGTCGGCCGGCCAGATTCCGCCGCTGGAGGTGCCGCCGGACCTGACCACCCCGACCCGGGACGACCGCTACATGGTGCCGGACGTGAGCCCCAAGGGCACGGCGACCTATTCGGCCTACAACGCCGAGCGGGCCGGGCAGGGGCGGACCTCGACCACCCAGGAGGTGCTGGCCACCCCCGAGAAGATGCGCATCGAGCGCGCCGGCTCGCAGCGCTGGCTGGTGGTGGGCGCGCCGCCGGACCGGGTCTGGCAGACGGTGAAGGATTTCTGGCTGGAGCTGGGCTTCATCATCGCGATCGACCTGCCCGATGCCGGCATCATCGAAACCGACTGGGCGGAGAACCGGGCCAAGATCCCGCAGGATTTCATCCGCAACACCGTGGGAAAGGTGTTCGAGGGCATGTGGTCCACGCC
>DATMWM010000389.1:0-4439 GCA_035562535.1 Rhodocyclaceae bacterium
GCCGTAGACCGCGAAGGCCGGCCAGTTGCGCAGCACCGCGACGATGCTGAAGAACAGCGCCTTCAGCGGCGGCACGTCGTTCCAGGCGACCAGCATGGGCGCGAACCAGAACGAGAGCACCAGCGGCAGGGTGAGCAGCGCGGCGGTATAGAGCAGCGACATCAGCTCGGCGTCGCGGGCCGCTTCCTCGGCCGCTTCGGCGCCTGCGCCGGTGAGTTCCAGCAGCGCCCCGCCGTTGAGCGCGAAGAGCACGCCCACCATCACGACCACGCAGAGCAGGTAGATCCCGCCGAGCTTGAACAGCGCGATGCGGTTGCGCAGGAATCCCGACCAAAGGAGCTCGGCCGCGAACGGACGCCGCTGGTCCACCGCCCGGCAGCCGTTCATGACCGTCACCGAAATCGCCTGCAGCAGCACGTTCGCGGCGAGCGGCCCGACGAGCGGAACCAGGAAGACCATGAAGTACTGCAGCCAGTAGTTCATCGTCATCAGGACGAGCAGCGGCGGGTTGCGGCGGTAGAGGCCGAACGCCTCGACCAGCCAGCCCCAGCCCCGCGCCGCGGGAAGCCGCAGGGCCTGCATCAGCAGCGGGCGCGGCCCTCAGGCGCGCCCGAAGATGTCGACATAGGAGGCGTAGAGGGATCCGGCCAGGACCGGAATCAGCACGATGAAGCCCAGGCCGAGCGGCAGGGCGGCGACGAACGAGGCGACCAGCGCGATCACGCCGTAGACCAGGAAGGGAATCAGGTTCTTCAAACAGGCGTCGAAACTCTGCTTCAAGGCCTCGATCGGCGCGGCATTGCGGAACACCACCAGCGCCGGCGCGAACCAGATCGCCATCACCAGCGGAACCGCCAGCGCCAGCATCACCAGCAGGCCGACCATCAGCCCGCCGGCGGCCATGCCGACTCCGCGGCCGTCGCCCATGATTCCGCCGGTGAGCGCGCTGCCGCCGACGATGCCCATGGCCACCAGGGCGATGACCAGCATGCCGACCATGTAGAGCACCCCGACCACGATCAGGCCGCTCGTGTTCTGCTTGAAGCCGGCGAACAGGTGCTCGATGCGCAGTTCGCCGCCGCGTTCCAGCGACTGCGCGCCGAGCAGCATTCCGGCGGCGAACACCGGCGCGAGCAGGTTGGCCGCAAGCTGGCCGAGCAGCGGGATAATGCTCAGCACCACGAAGATCACGATCAGGATCACCGCGATCGCCACCCAGGCGCCGGGATTCTTCACGAACAGTTGCCAGCCCTGCTTGATCCATTCGACACCCTGCCCGGCCTCGACGCTGCGCGGCGCGGCGGCGGGCTGGACGGTCGGGGGCAACGGCTCGTTCTCGTTCATGTTGGATGACCTCGGGCGCGGATAGACTTCAAAGACGTCGGCGCATGCTAGCCGATGGGCCGCGAATCTTCAATCGAGCCAGGGCAGGTCCGAGCCGCGTGCGGCGCGCAGGCGCAGGATCCCGCGGAACCAAGCCGGGTCCTTCACCAGCACCATCTCGCCCGGGCGCGGGGCGTGGCGGTCGTGCAGCCTGGACAGCCAGAAACGCAGGGCGGCGGCGCGCAGCATCACCGGCCAGGCGCCGCGCTCCAGCGCGGTGAGCGGCCGCACCGCGTGGTAGCCGCGCAGCAGGGCGCGGGTGCGTTCCGCCTCCAGTTCGCCTTCGCCGCCGACGCACCAGTCGTTGCAGGTGACCGCCAGGTCGAACAGCAGCGCATCGTCGCCGGCGAAGTAGAAGTCGATCAGCCCGCCGACTCGCCCCTGCTCGAACAGCACATTGTCGCGGAACAGGTCGGCATGGATCACGCCGCGCGGCAGGTCGTCGAGCCGGAACAGCGCCTGGAAGCGCATCTCCTCCTTGAGCAGCGCCGCCTCCTCCGCGTCGAGCCAGGGGGCGACCCGCGCCGCGGCCTCGCGCCGCCAGCGCGGCCCGCGCGGATTGTCCAGTCGCCGGCCGTAGGACTGACCCGCGAGATGCATGTCCGCAAGCATCGCGCCGATCGCCGCGCAGCGTTCCGCCGCCGGATGCTCGACCGACCGGCCCGGCAGACGGGTGACCAGGATCGCCGGCCTGCCGTTCAGCGTGCCCAGGAACTCGTTGTCGCGGTCGGCGATCGGTGCCGGGCAGGGGATGCCGTGGCGCGCCAGATGGGCCATGAGATGGACGTAGAACGGCAGGTCCGCCCGCGCCAGCCGCTCGAAGAGCGTCAGCACGTAGCGGCCGCCGCTGGTGTCGACGAAGTAGTTGGTGTTCTCGACCCCTTCGGCAATGCCGCGCAGACCGACGAGCCGGCCGACCGAGTAGCGGTCGAGCCAGCCGGCAAGCTGCTCCGGCGTGACCGGCGTGAAGACCGACATGCGGGATGCAGCGAAGCGCGGAGTCGTGCGGAGTCGGGGCGGCGGCGCGCTACGGCGCGCCTACCACTCGAGGATCACCCACTGCGGCACGCTCAGGATCGAAGTCGGGGAGTCGACCGGGGTGAACACCCCGTCGCCCCTTTGGTCGACCAGATAATAGGGCCGGCCGTGGGGCGGCGTGACCCTGACCATGTAAAGCCTGCCCTTGATCCGGAACTCCTCCACCTTGTCCTCGCCGCGCGTGGTAATCGTCACCTGCGGCTCGAGCGCTGGGTCGGGCTGGTAGCCCGGCGGTGGGGCAGGCGGCTCGGGAAGCGGTTCGAGCTTGGGCGGCTTGTCGGACTGGGCCGCGGCGGGCAGGGCGATCGCCAGGGCGATCAGGAGGAACAGGCGGAATGGGCTGCGCATGTGGGATCCTTTGGTCCGGACCGATTCTACCAAACCGGCCGCCGGTCAAAGGTTGAGCATCATCTCGTGCTCTTCGGGCAGCGGCAGGAAGCCCCGGCTCTCGTAATACTTGAAGATCGCCTCGACCACCTGCTCGGGCTGGTCGATCACCTGGATCAGGTCCAGGTCGGAGGGCGAGATCATGCCCTCGGTCACCAGGCGCTCGCGGAACCAGTCGATCAGCCCCTGCCAGAAGGGCGCGTGCACAAGGATGAGCGGGATCTTGCGGCTCTTGCCGGTCTGGATCAGCGTCAGCGCCTCCATCACCTCGTCCAGCGTGCCGAAGCCGCCAGGCAGGACGACGTAGGCGGTGGCGAACTTGACGAACATGTACTTGCGGGCGAAGAAATGGTGGAAGACGTGGGCGATGTCCTGGTAGATGTTCGCCTGCTGCTCCTCGGGAAGCTGGATGTTCAGGCCGACCGAGGGCGACTTGCCGAAGTAGGCGCCCTTCGAGGCCGCCTCCATGATCCCCGGTCCGCCGCCGGAGATCACGCTGAATCCGGCATCCGAGAGCAGACGCGCGATCCGCTCGGCCAGCATGTAGTAGGCATGGTCGTGCGGCACGCGCGCGCTGCCGAAGATCGAGACCGCCGGCCGGATGCGGTTGAGCCTTTCGGTGGCCTCGACGAACTCTGCCATAATGCCGAAGATCCGCCAGGACTCGCGCGCCGTGTAGGCGCGCGCCGGGCCGAGGTCGATGATTCCGGGCAGCTTGTCTTTCATGGTTCTCGCAATCCGCAACGGGTGATGACGCAGGCATCCATCCTCGCAGGCCGAGGCGGCATCGGCGCGCCGCGCCGCAACCCCTGATCCGCCGCCATGCCCACGCTGCTGATGGTGGACGGCTCGTCCTACCTCTACCGCGCCTTCCACGCCCTGCCCGACCTGCGCAACAAGGCCGGAGAGCCCACCGGCGCGGTCTATGGCGTCATCGGCATGCTACGTCGGCTGGCGGCCGACTACAAGGCGGAGTTCCGAGCCTGCATCTTCGACGCCAAGGGCAAGACCTTCCGCGACGAACTCTACCCGGAGTACAAGGCCCACCGGCCGCCGATGCCGGATGAGCTGGCGGCGCAGATCGGCCCGCTGCACGAGTGCATCCGCGCCCTGGGCTGGCCGCTGCTGGTGATCGACGGCGTGGAGGCCGACGACGTGATCGGCACCCTGGCGCGCCGCGCCGAGGCGCAGGGCATCGACTGCGTGATTTCCACCGGCGACAAGGATCTCGCCCAACTGGTCGGCCCGCGCGTGCGCCTGGTCAACACGATGACCAACGAGATGCTAGACGAGGCCGGCGTGGCCGCGAAGTTCGGCGTGCCGCCGCCGCTGATCGTCGACTACTTCTCGCTGGTCGGCGACGCGGTCGACAACGTGCCTGGGGTGGACAAGGTCGGGCCGAAGACCGCGGCGAAGTGGCTGCAGCAGTACGGCAGCCTGGACGGCGTGATCGCCCATGCCGAGGAGATCGGCGGCGTGGTCGGCGAGAACCTGCGCCGCGCGCGCGGTTTCCTGCCGCTCGGGCGCAGGTTGCTCACCGTGGCCGCGGACCTGGCGCTGCCGGTCGCCCCGGCCGACCTGGCGCCGCAGCCGCCGCAGCGCGAACGGCTGATCGAGCTGTACGGGCGGCT
>DATMWM010000390.1:0-5028 GCA_035562535.1 Rhodocyclaceae bacterium
AGGCGCTTGGTGTCGCCGTCGGGCTGCGTGGCGTTGCCGTAAAAGCGCGTCGGCGTGTTCGGCAGGGTGCTGAGGAACTCGAAGGTCGAGCCCAGTTCGGCATTGACCTCGCCGGTCTGCACCCGCGCCTCCAGCGCGCCCGGCCCGCACACATCCACGCACTCCAGGCAGCCGGTGCATTTCCACGGGTCGATGGCGACCGAATAGAGCCCGCCGGTGCCCGCCATGGTCTTCTCCATGGCGTCGAAGAACGGACGGGTCTTGGCGACCTGGAAGCGCTTCAGCACCTCCACCATCCGATCGAAGTCGTGCCGCAGCGTGGCGCTGTCGGCCTCCACCGTGGTGGCCACCGCCTCGGCCACGATCTCGTAAAGCGGCTTCGGATCCTTGGCCGGGAGCTGGCGATAGGCCTCGCGCACCGCCTTGGTCAACGGGAAGACCTGCGCCCGCATCTGCTCCTTGTGCTGCTCGGTGGCCTCCACCTTCCTGATCGCGCCGAGCAGCAGATCGTGGATCTCGTGCACCGTGTTCGGGATGGCGGCGTCCGGACAGGTCATCGCGCATTCCATGCAGCCGGTGCACAGGTGCGGGAGGTACTTCGGCACGCTCAACCTGAACAGGCCCTTGTCCTTGAAGGCGGCGCTGGCGATCGGCATGAACAGGCCGGTCCCCGGGATGACCGGCGCCTCGGCGATGGTGCCGTCCTTGAAGCGATCGGCCACCACCTCCTGGAAGTACTTGCGGTCGAAGAATCCGGCGCTCGGCGCACTGCGCGTCACCCGCGACATCGAGGCCGACACCGCTACGCCGATCGAGCTCAGGGCGCTGACGTGCTTGTCCGCCTCGACGAAGGCCGGATCGTCGTAGTCCACCTTGACCGTGGCCTCCAGGCCTTCCTTGATCACCGCCATGTTGCTGTCGACCACCGCGGAACCCTTGCCGCCGAACTTCTTCTTGATCTGCTGGCGGATCTTTTCGAGCACCTTGTCTTCCGAGGCGCCGGCGGCGACCCGGTCCAGGTGCCCGCAGACCGCGCCGATGAAGGCGATGCCCATCATGCGGATCTCGAGGTCGGGCGACGGCGCGTGCTTCTTGGCCACGCGAAAGGCATCGACGAGATAGAAGTGCGCCTTGCGCTCGCGGATCAGCCGGCGCGCCTGGGGCGGAAGCTCCTTCCACTGGGTGAGCGGATCCAGGCTGGATTGCATGATCAGCGTGCCGCCGGTCACCAGGCCGCGCAGCGGATTGGTGTGGCTGAACGCCTTGTGGTCGGGCGAGACGACCACCTCGACCTCTTCCAACTCGGCATTGGTGATCTTGATCGGCTCCGGGCTGAGCGAGATGTAGAAGTTGGTCGGTGCGCCGCTCTTCTCGGACCCGTACTTCGGCGAGGACTTCGAATGCAGGTTCAGCGCGCCGGCGAGGATGTCGGTGAGCAGCTTGCCGGTGGCGATCGTGCCGTAGCCGCCGACCGAGTGGAAGCGGATGCGGAACGCTTCCGCGGGCAGCAGCCGCGGGTTCTCGCCGGTCTCGAGCGCCATCAGCTCGGTTTCCGGATAGGCCGCCTTCAGTCTGGCCTGGAGTTCGGCGATCTGCGGCGAGGGATTCTTCGAGAAGAACTGCGAGCCCAGGTAGAAGAAGGGGGTCCCGTCGGGCGATTCCATGTTGCGGAATGCGGCGATCAGGTGGCGCGGCTGCAGGTCGTGGGCGCCGAGGCCGAAGATGCCGGTATTCAATTGCGGCAGCGCGCTCAGCGCCGGGATGTCCTTGTGGCGCATGCGGCTGCCGTTCTCCAGGCCCTTGAACAGCGCGCGGGTCACCAGGCTGGTGAGCGAGGTGACCTCGGAGCGCTCGAGCACGGTCACCGCCTTCTTGCCGGCCAGCGCGGCGACCACCTCGGCTTCCGGGAAAGGCTGCAGCATCTTGACCGAGATCACGCCGACCTTCTTGCCCTGGCCGCGCAGATAGGCGGCGACCGCCTCGGCGTCGTCGGTGACCGAGCCCAGGCCGATGACCACGTGGTCGGCATCATCGGTCATGAAGGTCCGGATCACGCCGTAGGCGCGGCCGGTCAGCTCGGTGTACTCGCGCATTGCCTCCTTGACGAAGCGCGGCACCTCGTTGGCGAAGTGCGTCTGATGGTCGGCCGTGCCGGCCTGGAAGTCCGGCTGGTTCTGCACTCCGCCGGTGAGGCCGGGGTTGTTGACATCCATCAGCGCGGGGACGAGCTGGCGCGTTCCCTTTTCGGGGGCGTTCAGCCATTGCCGCCTCCACTGGTCGCGCAGCTCCTCGGGGACCCACTCGAACGTGGCGGCGATCATCGCGCCCCCGTTGTCGCATTCCACCGCCTCGGCGCTGCCGTGCAGGTAGGCGAGCAACTGCTCGCGGCTGGCCGGCATGAAGTCGCCCTCATGCTGCTTCAGGTATTGCTCGAGCTGGAACACGCGCCCCTTGGCGCCGAACAGCATCTCCTGCGCCAGCGTCGGGCACCTGACGCGGCCCTCCGGATCGCCGAGGAACTCCTTCAGCAGCTCCGGCTCGGGCAGGTTCGCCTCGCTCTGGATATGACTGGTGGCGAAGCCGTCCATGGCGTTCGCCACCGGGATCAGCGACAGCGCGCTGACCTTGTACGCGATCGCGGCCAGGTCCGCCGCCTCCTGCGGATTGCTGCCGAAGAGCACCGTGTAGCCCGACGGCAGCAGGGCATAGACGTCGTCGTGGCCGGCCATCACGTTGAGCGAGTGCTTGGACACCACCCGCGCCGCGACCTGCAGCACGAAGCCGCCGATCTTCTTGCCGACGGTGACGTAGTGCGATTCCAGCCCGTAGAGGATGCCCTGGCTGGAAGAGGCGTTCGACATGAACTTGCCGCCGGTCAGCGCCGCGCCGAGTGCGCCGCTCTGCGCCGAGTGCTCGCCCTCGGGCTCGAAGAAGAAGGGGTGCTTGCCCCAGACGTTGCAGCCGCCCTGGGCGCGGAAGGCTTCGTAGAGCTCGGAAATCTCAGTGGACGGGGTGATCGGGTAACCGATCACGCCGCCGCAGACATGGCCCATGACATGGGCGACCGCGCCGTTGCCGTGGATGACCGTCGGGATGCCCGGGAACCTCGCCTGCGAAACTGTGGTGACCGTGTTCGGGGCGGGCTGGACGTCGCCATGCACCGCCTCCGAGACCGTAGAAGGCTGTCTCACTCTTGACCCTCCGTCAGAGTTGGATAATCGGGTGGAATCCGGCCGGGGTTGTTGGATTGTTGTCCGGACCCGGTTCCTGGCAAACGCTAAGGATAGAACGAAATGCCGCCAGGACAAAGAAGGGGAGCCGGCAGCGTGCCGGCGATCCCCGGGGGCGACCCTGCGGCGGCCGGGCGAGCGCGCTCGATCGCGGGCCTGTCCCGGCGGGACGCGATGCGCTCTCCGGCTTAGGAGCGCAACCTCAGAGGGCTTCGGCCACCATCTTGATCGCGCCGCAGGGGCATTCGGCGACGCAGATGCCGCAGCCCTTGCAGTAGTCGTAGTTGAACTCGAAGCGCTTGCCCGGGCCGAGCTTGATCACCGCATTGTCCGGGCACACGCCGTAGCAGTTGTCGCACTCGAAGCAGTTGCCGCAGGACAGGCAGCGGCGTGCCTCGTAGAGCGCGTTGTGCTCGTCCAGGCCGCCCTGCACTTCCTCGAAGGTCGACTGGCGGCGGATGACGTTCAGCATCGGGCGCACGGTCTTCGGCGCGTCCGAGTAGTACCAGGTGTTGATCCGCTCGATCGTGGCCAGTTCGTGTTTCGGCGGCGGCGCGTATCGGCTGCCGCGCAGCCAGGCATCGATGTTGCGGGCCGCCTTCTTGCCGTGCCCGATTCCCACCGTGACGGTGCGCTCGGAGGGCACCATGTCGCCGCCGGCGAACAGGCCCGGGTAGCCGGTCATCAGGTCGGCGCCGACCTGTACCACGCCGTCGCGGATGGCCAGTCCCGGCACGCCGTTGAGCAGCGAGAGGTCGACGTCCTGTCCGAGCGCGAGCACCAGCGAGTCCGCCTCGAGCGTTTCGAGTTCGCCGGTGGGCTGCGGGAAGCCCTTCTCATCCAGTTCCATCTTCTCCACCGTGATCGTCGCGTCGCCCGCCTGGCGGATGGTCGACAGCCACTTGATCATCACGCCCTCCTGCAAGGCCTCCTGCACCTCGGAGTCGTGCGCCGGCATCTTCTCGCGGGTGCGCCTGTAGACCACGATCGCCTCCTCGGCGCCGAGCCGCTTGGCGGTGCGCGCGACGTCCATCGCGGTGTTGCCGCCGCCATAGACGACGACGCGGCGGCCGAGCATCGGCTTGTCCGCGCCCTCCATCTCGCGCAGGACCGACACCGCGTCCAGGATCTTCGACGCGCTGCCCGCGGGGATGTAGGTGCGCTTGCCGATGTGCGCGCCGACCGCCAGGAAGACCGCGTCGAAGCGGCCTTCGCTCTTCGTGTAGAGCAGGTCGCTCACCTTGGTGTCGAGCCGGATCTCGACACCCATGTCGACGATGCGCTGGATCTCGGCGTCCAGCACGTCGCGCGGCAGGCGGTACTTCGGGATGCCGAACCGCATCATGCCGCCGGCCATCGGACCCGCCTCGTAGATCGACACAGCGTGACCCATGCGCCGCAGGTGGTAGGCCGCCGACAGGCCGGACGGCCCGGCGCCCACGACCAGCACGCGCTTGCCGGTCTCCTGCGCCGGCGGATCGAACTTCCAGCCGCGCTTGATCGCCTCGTCGCCGAGAAAGCGCTCGACCGAATTGATGCCGACCGCCGCGTCGATCTGGCCGCGATTGCAGGCCCCCTCGCAGGGGTGGTAGCAGACCCGCCCCATCACCGCCGGCAGCGGGTTGTCCAGGGTCAGGCTGCGCCAGGCCTGTTCATAGGCGCCCGATTCGGCGTGGAACAGCCAGCCCTGGATGTTCTCGCCCGCCGGGCAGGCGTTGTTGCAGGGAGGCAGCCGGTCGAGATAGACCGGCCGCGCGGTGCGCCACGATCCCGTGCGATTGGCGAGCGAGGAACCTAC
>DATMWM010000391.1:0-2553 GCA_035562535.1 Rhodocyclaceae bacterium
CGTCCACCGTGAGCAGCGACTCGACGGCCTTCTCTTCCTCGGGCGTCGGCTCGAAGAGGTCGGCCCACAGGAACTCGTCCGGGAACGGCGCCGGCGGCGCGTGTTCGACCCAGGTGTAGCCGCTGCCGGTCGGGATCAGGAGGCGAAGCATGGCGGGAGCCCAGAGTTCCGTGCAGCCTTGTAGCACAAGGGCGCTGGGCGCGCCTCGGTCAGGCGGCGGGCTTCTCCCTCGCCGCGAGCGCGTTGATGACCTCGAACAGCTTCTCCTCCGAGCCCGCCATGCTGGCATCCGTCACGTAGCGGCCGTTGACGATCACGGTCGGCGTGCTGGTGATGCGGTAGCGACGGTTCAGGTCGACCGCGCGAGCGAGCTTCGTCTCCACCGCGAAGCCGGAGAACGCCTTCTGGAAATCCGCCTTGCCGACGCCGCGCGAAACGAAGAACGCCTCGATCTTGTCCGGCGTGTCCAGCCGGTTGCCGCGCACGTTCATCTCGCGGAAGGCTTCGTCGTGCAGCTCGGGCTTGCCGAGGATCTCGATCGTGTAGAAGAGGCGCGCGTGCGTCTTCAGCATGTCGTTCCAGGTGGCGGGCAAGCGAATCACTTCGATGTTCGCCGCCTTGCCCTTGCGTTCCCAGGCCGCGAGCTTGGGCTCGAGCAGGTAGCAGTGGCCGCACGCGTACCAGAACACCTCGACCACTTCGACCTTGCCCGGCGCCACGCTGGTGGCCTGGGCCGGCTTGAGCGGCTTGTAGTTCACGCCCTCGACGAGGTCGACGGCGAACGAGGCCGGGCCGGCCAGCAGGATCAGGCCCGCGACCAGGATGCGGGTGAACCGCGCAACGGATGTGTTCATGGCAGACTCAGACCGGTGCGATCCGGGCAGGTTCAACGCAGGCCCTGGACGTAGGACGCGACCGCGTTGATCTCCTCGTCGGACAGCATCGCCGCGACGTTGCGCATCATCTGGTTCGGGTCGGTGCCGCGCTCGCCAGACCGGTAGGCGCGCAGCTGTGCCGCGGCATAGGTGGCATGCTGGCCCTGGATCGACGCGTAGCCGGCGCCGGGATTGCCGCGGCCGTTCGGGCCGTGGCAGCCGGCACAGGCCATCACGCCGCGCGCGACGTTGCCGGAACGGTAGACGCGCTGCCCGAGGGCGAGCTTCGAGGGCTCGGCCTCGCCCCCGGTGGCGGCCTGGGCCTGGAAATACGCGGCGAGGTCCGCGATGTCCTCGTCCGAGAGGATCATGGCCATCGGCGACATCAGGTCGTTCTTGCGCTCGCCCGCGCGAAACGCGTTCAACTGGCGCGCGATGTAGGTGGCGTGCTGGCCGGCGAGGCTCGGCCATTCGGGATTGACGCTGTTGCCGTCCACGCCGTGGCAGGCGGCGCAGGTCATGGACTTGGCCTGGCCGGCTTCGACCGAGCCAGCCGCGAACGCAGGCGCGTTGCAGCCGAGGGCGGCCACCAGGAACACACTGGCGACGAGCTTCGCAGTCATTGAACCACTCCGAAACGAGAGGGCGGGCGAGCTCTGAATTGTACACTAAGGCCCCAAGCGCGCGTCCCAAGGTCCTGCCCGATGCCTGCATTCCCGCAAGTGAAGTTCCTGACCAGCGCGCACCAGGCGCACCAGTTTCCGCCGGACACCGGCGTCGAGGTCGCGGTGGCCGGCCGTTCCAATGCCGGCAAGTCGAGCGCAATCAACGCCATTACCCAGCGCAAGGGCCTCGCCAAGACCAGCAAGACCCCCGGTGCGACCCGGCTGATCAATTTCTTCGAGATCGACGCTGGCCGCCGCCTGGTGGACCTGCCGGGCTACGGTTTCGCAGCGGTGCCGGGCCCGATGCGCCACCACTGGGCGACGCTAGTCGAGTCCTATTTCAGGATCCGCGAGTCGCTGCGCGGCGCGATCGTCGTCATGGACGTCCGCCACCCCCTGACGGAACACGACCAGACCATGCTGGCGCTGGCGCAGGCCCAGTCGGTCCCAGTGCACATCGTCCTCACCAAGGCCGACAAGCTCGGCGGCGGCGCGGCGCGCCAGAAGCTGGCGCAAGTCCGCAAGGCGGTCGGCGACGGCGCGACCGCCCAGCTGTTCTCGTCCCTGTCGGGGGAGGGGGTCGGCGAGGCCCGGGGCGTGGTCCTGCGCCTGCTTGCGGCCAAACCACAAAAAGAAACCCCGGTCGGACCAGCGGATCCGACCGGGGCAAGTTGAACCCGGCGTTGGGGGATGACCGGGTAACGCCAGCCCAGGGAGGTAGGCCGGCGTCGAGCGTCCGAAGACGCTCAACCGGTTAGAGGGGGCACCTCCCCAGAAGTTCCGGCCCCGGGTTACAGGAACGTCCAGGTCACGCTGGCCGAGATCATGTCCACCGTGTCGGCGTCCGAGATGTCGAACATCTCGTATTCGGCGCGCAGGCTCAGGCCCCAGACGCGAAACTGGGCGCCTACGCCGTAGGTGAGGTCCGTGCCATCGTCGCTGCCGCTGATGCCGGTGCCCGGCGCGGAGAGATCGGCGCTCCAATCGATTGCGCCGACCCGGGCGAACAGGTC
>DATMWM010000392.1:0-4714 GCA_035562535.1 Rhodocyclaceae bacterium
TCAAGCGGATCGAGCACGTCCGCTTCCTGCCAGACGAGGCGCCCCGCCTGCCGCTCCGGGGATGCACGGCGCGCAACTGCCGCTGCCACTACGTGCATCATGACGATCGCAGGGAGGCGGAACGCCGGAATCCCTATGGCCGGGCCGGAAGCCAGCCGCCGGCGGAGGCCGGAATCGAGCGGCGTTCGATGAACGAACGGCGCGACAGGCCCGGAAGCGCAAGCGCTCCGGCGAAACGAAAGTAGGGATCCGGATTGTAGGCTCACGGCAAGCGGGACGGTGCTACGTGCGCACCGGGTCGAAACCAGGGGGCACGCGAGACGCATCCTGCCGCGGCCGAGTCCGACCCGCCTACGAGTTCGACCGCGCCTGAACCATCCTTTCCAGCCGCGCCGGAAGATCCCGCTCGCTGGTGAATGCCAGTTCATACGTACTCGACAGCCCCTGGGCCTGCTCCGGGACGAGTCCGACGGCACAAACGACAAAGCTTTCCCGATCCAACCCCAGCCGCTTGCGCAGGCTGACACAGCGATCGATGTCCTGGCGGAATTCGCCGCTCTTGCATTCGATGCAGATCGGGCGCTCACCGTCGAGCAGAAAGAACACGTCCAATTCGTAGGTCTCACCGTTCTGCAGCGAAATCAACAGGTTGCGCGCACAGGAGTACCTGCGCCGATAGCGCCGGACCGCGTGCAGCACCTCCATCAGGACATACCACTCCAGCCAGGCCCCATCGAAAAACTCCCGGATCGCCGGGGCAGTCTGCAATACGACACGGAGGATCTGCTCGTGCTTCAGGTGGAAGCACTTGGCGACAAAAGAGTAATCGTAGAGTTGCCGGCAGAATTCGACGATCGCCTTGGCATCCTCCGCCGATTTCCCCTTGAGTTGGATGGTGCTGCTTGCGAAGCCCTTGAGCTGGGCGAAGCGGATCCGGCCGACTACCTCTTCGAGAACCGAATAGTTCTTGCCGATGGCGGCGCCGACCTCGTCGAAGAACCCCGTCGTGTCGACCGCCCGTAGGTTGTGGCGCACTTGAATGTGCCGGCGGTGAAACCACTCCTGAATCGGACCATGCTGAAGTTCCGACGACAACGCCGAAGAATTGTGCAGGTCGAATGTCTCGGGGGACGACGTCGGCACTTGGGCGGCTGCCGAACCCTCGCGGTTCGTCGCGGCATCGCGCATACGGCCGAGTTCGGCCTGCATCGCAAAATACTTCTCAAGCACCTTGCCGACGAACATCACCGTATCGTAGGTCTGGTTCGGGGACCCGCAGCGCGGGCAGGGCCGCGCGGTTCCGATGGCTTCCCTGGGGAGTTCCTCCAGACAGCCGCACTTGTTGCAGCGGAAAACGGCCATGGCATTCCTCGTCTTGGCTTCTCGCGGCGCCGGCCCCGCATCGCGCGGACGGCCCCGGCGTTCCAGGTCACGATCAGAGCCGAACATGCATGCGCCATTGGCGGGGACCGGTGCCCGATCGCCAGGCCGCGTCAGTCGCCTGCCGGAATGCCGCAGTCGCGCCTGGTGCAATGCTGGACAAAGCGTCGCCGCGCCCGCGAGCCCGGGTCCTGCCGAGGTCATGGGGAACGCTGGGTCTGTTTCACCCACCACAGCCGCATGCGCATCCCCAATTCGCTGGTGTAGCCGATCTCGACGAAGCGGATCTCGCCGGTCGCGTCGAGGACGACGAAGGCCGGGACGCCGCGCAGCCCGAACAGCGAGGTGATCCTCCCGTCCGCGTCGACCACCGTCGGCCAGCGCAGGCCCTGGCGGTCGAGGTGTCGCGATACGGCCGCCGGGTCGCCGGACTGCATGGCGACCGTGAGCAGCGGCCAGTCGCGGCCGAGCGCGTCGACGCTGCCGCGTACCGCCGTGCAGATCGGGCACCATTCCGCCCAGAAATGCAGGGCTACCGGCCTGCCGGGATGATTCCGGCGCCAGGATTCGAGCGTGGTCGTCCTGCCGTCCGCCAGCACGGCCTCGAAATGCGGCGCGGGGCCCGACGCGGTGTCACGCTTCTGCCACCACTGGACCGCGAGCACGATCGCCACGACGGCGAGCGCCTCGCCCAGCCAGCGAGCGCGAATGCGCATCCGGGGCCTAGGGACGCACCACGACGAGGTTCGGATCGTCTTGGTGATCCAGGAGGATGCGGCGCACCCTGTCCTGCCACAGGACGGCGAACAGCGCGGCCTCTTCCGCAGTCGCATCCCCCCGGAGCAATCCGGGCAGCATGCGGCCGAGCCGCGGGTCGGCGGGAACCGAGGAGAGGTCGAGCGCGCAGTCCGCCCACTGGCCGGTGTCCGTGCGGGTGTAGCGGACTCCACCGACGCCGGCCACGCCGAAGCGCAACAGGTCGGCCCTGGCGTAGCGGCCGCCCAGGCCCTTGAAGCCGCCGACCCCCGCCGCTCCGGTGAGCAAGGTGGCGACGCTGGCGATCACCCCGGCCACCCCGCTTGCCTGATCCTCGCGCAAGGCCACCGCCACGGCCCCGCGCTCGGGCGTCTCGGCCGGATAGAGCCGGCGCAGCGCACGCACGCTCATCAGCCAGGCGCCCGCCACGGTCGGGCAGGAGTGCCCGGCCAGGCGCACCGCGTCGGCATAGGCGTACTCGATCAGGCCTCCCTCGGCGGCGCCGAGAAACTCGGCCAGCGGGTCGCGCAGCGTGATGCGCGGAACGCGCTCGAAAAAGTCCGGGAATCCCATGGCGGCGCGCGGCGCCGAGCCGCGCCGCGCGCATTCCTGATCCTACTTGGCGGCGCTGATCGAAGCCTCTTCCACCAGCAGGGGATACGAGTAGCCGGAGCCGAAATCCCTGTCGATCACGACGCGGCCGGTGACGGTCACCTGGTCGCCCACGGCTGCGGTCTGCTTGCTGGTGACGGTCAGGTCGTTGGTGTTCGCATCGCCGGTGCCGTCCTGCACGTGCAGGAAATTGCGTCCCATGATGCCGTTGTTGACCTTGACCACCTTGCCCTTGACCTGCACCGTCTGGCCGGCCAGCGCCGCCTTTTCCTGGTGCAGGGCGGCCACCGTCTTCGTTTTGGCATCCTCTGCGGATGCGCTCAGCACCCCCAGTCCGAAAAGCGCGGCAAATACAAAGACTGGACTGCTCCTCATCGATCATCTCCTGGCTGGGGTGGGGCTGCACAACGCCGCGGACGGACGTCCGCGCAGCCATTGTATCCTCTGCCGGTGCCATGCCGCTTGCCGGCGCCGCACACGGCGGGCGGCCTGCGCGGCTACCGCCGGGGCCGCATCGACTACACTCACGCGGGTGAAGCGCGCAGAACGAGTCCACACCATCCCCCTGCACGGCCCGCTGCTGCGCGGCGAGCGGCGACCGCGGGTGGCCCTGGTCGGCCGGCGGCGGACCGGCAAGAGCACGATCTTCCAGGCGGCCGCCAGCCCGGCCGTGCGGCACGAGCGCCTGGCCGGCGTGGGCGGGGCCTACGAGGAATGCATCGTCGACATCGGGCTGGACCAGATCTCCCTGGTCGACCTGCCCGACATCGAGACGCTGCATCGCCTGAGCGAGCACGACCGGATCGTGCTCATGTATCTGCTGTGGGGCGACCGCTGGCCGCCGATCGCGCGCCACGAATCCGAACAGCCGGCGGCCGCCTTCCACGCGCCTGACGTGCTCGTCCATGTAGTCGACGCGACCTCGCTCGAAAAGGATCTGGAACTCACGCTGGAACTGGGCCTGCTCGGCCGGCCGCTGGTGATCGCGCTGAACCATGTGGACGAGGCGCGACAAAAGGGCCTGTACGTCAACGTCGCGCAGTTGAGTGCGCGCCTCGGCGTGCCGGTGGTGCCCACCGTGGCGCACATGGGCAAGGGCATCTCGGCGCTGTTCCAGGCCGCGCTCGGCGCCGCGCGCTCCAGGGCCTGCCCCCTGCCCCAGCCGCCCAGCGCCCACATCGCGGAGAGCCTGCGCGCCCTGGGCGCGGTCATCGCCGACCCGCAGGTCGCGGCCGCATTCCGGGTGCCGCGCCCGCTGCTGGTTTCCCAGCTTGCCGAGAACGACGACTATTTCTGGCGCGAACTGGGCGAGCACTTCCCCGGCCTGCTGCCCGCGGTGAGCGCCGCGAGGGCCGCCGCGGACGCCGCCCTGCCGCGCAGCCTCTCGGAGGAACTGCACGCCGACCGCCACCACCGGGCGGCGGTGCTCTACGAGAGCGTGACCGGCTCGATCGGGCCGGAGGACGCCGAGGGCTGGCGGCGCTGGCTGGACGAGTTCTTCCTGCACCCGCAGTGGGGCCTGATCGGCAGCCTGGCGGTGTTCGCGCTGGTGCTGTTCTTCGTCTTCGAGGTCAGTTCCGCGATCGACGCGGCGACCTCGGCCCGGCTGGCGGCGTGGGTCGGGCAGTGGCAGCCGGAATCCACCGCCGGAATCGTCGGCCGCGCCGTGGCCGACGGCCTGGTCGGGCTGGTGGGCATCGTCGTGCCCTACATGGTGCCGCTGGTGGTCCTGCTGGTCACGCTGGAGGAATCCGGGGTCATGCACCGGGTGGCCTTCGTCGTCGACCGCGGCTTCCACCGCATCGGCCTGCACGGCGCGGCGGCCCTGCCCTTCCTCATCGGCCTGGGTTGCAACGTGCCGGCGATCTCCGCCGCCGCCAGCAGCATATCCGGGCGCGAACGGGTCGTCGCCGCAATGCTGATCACCTTCGTGCCCTGCTCGGCACGCTCGGCGATCATCCTCGCC
>DATMWM010000393.1:0-4032 GCA_035562535.1 Rhodocyclaceae bacterium
GCTGAAGGTCGAGGTGGCCGGGCTGCCCACGGTGAAGATGGGCGACGCCGCCCGGGTCAAGGTCGGCGAATGGGTCATGGCGGTCGGTTCCCCGTTCGGCTTCGACAACACGGTGACCGCCGGCATCGTCAGCGCCAAGTCGCGCAACCTGCCGGACGAGACGCTGGTGCCGTTCATCCAGACCGATGTGGCGATCAATCCGGGCAATTCCGGCGGTCCGCTGTTCAACCTGGACGGCGAGGTGATCGGGATCAACTCGCAGATCTACAGCCGCACCGGCGGCTACCAGGGCCTGTCCTTCGCCATCCCGATCGACGTGGCCATGCAGGTGAAGGACCAGTTGCAGAACCAGGGTCGCGTGTCCCGCGGCAAACTCGGCGTGTTCATCCAGCCGCTTACGCCGGAACTGGCGCAGTCCTTCGGCGTGGCCCGGCCGACCGGGGCGCTGGTTTCCTCGGTCGAGAAGGGCGGCCCGGCCGAGAAGGCCGGCGTGCAGCCCGGCGACGTGGTGCTGGCGGTCAATGGCCGGCCGGTCGAGGCGAACGTGGATCTGCCGCGCATGATCTTCAGCCTGCGTCCCGGCGAGACCGTGCATCTGCGCGTGTGGCGGCAGAACGCGGCGATCGACATCCCGGTGACGCTGGGCGAACTCGAACCCGTCCGGACGGCGGCGGCGCCGGAATCCGCCGAGCCGGCCGGCACAGGCAAGCTCGGGCTGGCCCTGCGCCCGCTGGCGGCCGCGGAGGCGCGCGAACTCGACGTGGGCAGCGGACTGCTCGTCGAGCGGGCCGACGGCGCGGCCGCCAAGGCCGGGCTGCAGCGCGGCGACGTGGTCCTGGCGGTGAATGGCGAGCCGGTATTCTCGATCGAACAGTTCCGCGGCCTGGTCGACCGCGCCGGCAGCCAGATGGCGCTGCTGATCCAGCGCGGCGACTCGCGGCTGTTCGTGCCGGTGCGGGTCGGTTGAACGCGGCTTCGGGTCCGGCCCGGGCGGCCGGCCCGATCGGGTTCTTCGACCGGCAGTTTCTCGGGCAGGTCGAGCGCGGCGAGTATGCGCTCAACCCGTTCGAGCAACTGGCGCTGGAACACGCCCGCGGCCGCGTGCTCGACCTGGGCTGCGGCCTGGGCAACCTGGCGCTGGCGGCGGCCCGACGCGGCTGCGAGGTCACCGCGGTCGACGGATCGGCCGCGGCGATCGGGCGGATCCGCTCAGTGGCCGCCGCCGAGCGCCTGGCCCTGCACGCCGTCCAGGCGGATCTGAACGGCTGGCGGATCGAGGGGCGGTACGACACGGTGCTGGCGATCGGGCTGCTGATGTTCTTCGCGCGGCCGCGGGCGCTGGAACTGCTCGGCGACATCCAGACCCACGTCGCGCCCGGCGGCCGGGCGGTGGTGAATACCTTCGTCGAGGGCACCACCTGGCTGGAACCCTTCGCCGGCCAGCCGTACTGCCTGCTCGGGCGCGACGAACTGGCGGAGCGCTTCGCCGGCTGGCGCGTCCTGGAGTGCCGCCACGATAGCTACGCCGGGCCCGGAGGCACGCTCAAGGAGTTCGTCACCCTGGCCGCCGAGCGTCCCTGAGCCGCCGGCCGGGCGCCTGTCCCGCCCTTCCGTGTCCCCCGATGCTGATCCTCGAAGCCGTCGAAAAGCGCTATGCCGACCCGCGCCCGCGCACCGTGCTGCGCCGGGTGGATCTCGCCGTGCGCGAGGGCGAGTACGTGGCGATCATGGGCGAGTCCGGGAGCGGCAAGTCGACCCTGCTCAACCTGATCGCCGGCCTGGACCGGCCGGATGCCGGCCGCATCGCGCTGGACGGCCAGGATTACGGCGGCCTGGATGACGAGGGCCTGACCCTGCTTCGGCGCAGCCGCATGGGCTTCGTCTTCCAGGCCTTCCACATCCTTCCGCACCTCGACCTGCTGCGCAACGTGGCCCTGCCGCTGGTGCTGAACGGCGTGGGCCGCCAGGAGACCGCCGAGCGCGCCAGGGCGATGCTCGAAGCGGTCGGGCTGGGCGAGCGGGCGGCCAGCATGCCGCGCGAGCTCTCCGGCGGCGAGATGCAGCGGGTGGCAATCGCCCGGGCGCTGGTGCATGGTCCGCGCCTGCTGCTCGCCGACGAGCCGACCGGCAACCTGGACGCGGACTCGGCCGCGCAGGTCCTGGCGCTGCTGCGCGGCCGGCTGGCGGATTCGGGCGCGAGCGGCATCCTGGTCACCCATTCCGCAGCCGCGGCGCGCACCGCCGACCGGGTGCTGACGCTCGACCGCGACGGCCTGCGGCCCGCGGCCCTGCCGTGAGCCGCCAGCTCTGGCCCTACCTGGTCGAGCCGCTGCGCGCGCGCCGGGGCGCGACGCTGCTTTCCGTGGTGGCCATCGCCCTGGGCGTGGCGCTCGGGGTGGCGGTCGAGGCGGTCAATCGTGCGGCGGTGGAGGAGTTCGCCCGCGGCATGCGCACCCTCTCGGGGCTGGCGGACCTGGAGATACGCGGCCCGCGCGCCGGCTTCGACGAGATGCTCTATCCGCGGCTCGCCCAACTGCCGCAGGTCGAGGCGGCGAGCCCGGGGGTGGAGCTCGACGCCAAGCTGGTCGGCCGGGACGAGCCGCTGCACCTGGTCGGCATCGACGTCTTCCGCGCGGCCAGCCTGCAGCCGGCCGTCGTCCCCGAGGCGGCGGAAGCGGGCGAGCGCTTCGGGCTGCTCGACCCGGACGCGCTCTATCTCAGCCCGGCCGCGGCGCGCTGGCTGGGGGTCGAGGTCGGCGGCGAGGTCGCTTTCCAGTCCGGGCTGCGCGAGTTGAAGCTGCGGGTGGCCGGCCTGGTCCCCGGAGCGGGTTCGCAGCGGCTGGCGGTGATGGACATCGCCGCCGCACAGTGGCGCTTCGACCGCCTGGGCGTGCTCAACCGGATCGACCTGCGGCTGCGCCCGGGCACGGACGCGGCCGAGGCGCGCCGGGCGGTCCACGCGCTGCTGCCGGCGGGCGTGGTCGCGCTGGAACCGGACGAGGCGCGCCAGCGCCAGGCCAACCTGTCCCGCGCCTACCGGGTGAACCTGAACATGCTGGCGCTGATCGCGCTATTCACCGGCGCCTTCCTGGTGTTCTCCGCGCAGTCGCTGTCGGTGCTGCGGCGGCGCGGCGAACTGGCTTTCCTGCGTGCGGCGGGGCTCACGCGGCGCGGGCTGGTCGGCTGGCTGGTGGCCGAGGCGGCAGCCACCGGGGCCGTCGGGGCCGCGGCCGGCGCGGTCCTGGGCATCGCGCTGGCGAAGCTGGCCCTGGGTGCGCTCGGCGGCGACCTGGGCGCCGGCACCTTCGCCTCGGGCGCGCCCCGGCTCTCGGTCGATCCCATCGCCACGGCCGGGTTCGTCGCGCTCGGCATCGCCGCGGCCGCCGCCGGTGCGCTCGCCCCGGCTCTGGAGGCGGCGGCCACGCCGCCGGCGCGGGCGCTCAAGGCCGGCGACGAGGCGCGATCCCTGGCCCGGCTGGATCCCTTCGTGCCCGGGTTCGCCGTCCTGGTTCTCGGCGCGGGAGCGGCCTGGCTGCCGCCGGTGGGCGGCCTGCCGGTCTTCGGCTACCTGTCGGTGGCGGCCATGCTGATCGGCGCGATCCTGCTCATGCCGCGGCTGGCGCGCGCGCTGCTCGCGCTGCTGCCCGGGCGCGGCGGCGCCGGCTGGCAACTCGCCCAGGCCCAGTTGAAGAGCGCGCCCGGCCAGGCGGTGGTGGCGAGCGCCGGCATCCTCGCCAGCGTGGCGCTGGCGGTGGCCATGGCGGTGATGGTGGCCTCCTTCCGCGACTCCCTCGATGTGTGGCTCGGCCAGGTGCTGCCCGCCGACCTCTACGCCCGCGCCAGCCGGGCCGGCGAGACCGGTTTCCTCTCCACCGAGGATCAGGCGGCGATCGCCGCACTGCCCGGCGCCTCCAGGATCGAATTCCAGCGCCAGCAGAACCTGCTGCTGGAACGCGACCGACCGCCGGTGGCGCTGATCGCCCGCCCGCTGGAAGGCAAGGCCGTCGAGCGCCTGCTGCCGATGGCCGCGGG
>DATMWM010000394.1:0-3237 GCA_035562535.1 Rhodocyclaceae bacterium
CCAGGGCGAGCACCAGCCCGCTGAAGCCGCCGATGGTGAACAGGAACACCACCGCCACGGCGAAAAGCATCGGTGTTTCGAAGCTCAGCGACCCGCGCCACATGGTGGCCACCCAGTTGAACACCTTCACCCCGGTGGGAATGGCGATCAGCATCGTGGTGAACATGAAGAAAAGCTGGCCGGCGAGCGGCATGCCGGTGGTGAACATGTGGTGCGCCCAGACGATGAACGACAGGATGGCGATCGAGGCCACGGCATAGACCATCGAGGCATAGCCGAACAGCGGCTTGCGCGCGAAAGCCGGAATGATGGTCGACACGATGCCGAAGGCGGGCAGGATCATCACGTAGACCTCGGGGTGGCCGAAGAACCAGAAGATGTGCTGGAACATCACCGGATCGCCGCCGCCCGCGGCGTCGAAGAAATGGGTGTTGAAGTGGCGGTCGGTGAGCAGCATGGTCACCGCCGCGGCCAGCACCGGCATCACCGCCACCAGCAGGAAGGCGGTGACCAGCCAGGTCCACACGAACAGCGGCATCTTCATGAGTGTCATCCCCGGCGCGCGCAGGTTGAGGATCGTGGTGATGACGTTGATCGCGCCCATGATCGAGGAAATGCCCAGAACGTGGATCGCCAGGATGGTGAT
The DNA here is from genome assembly GCA_035562535.1 of Rhodocyclaceae bacterium. Lineage (GTDB taxonomy): Bacteria > Pseudomonadota > Gammaproteobacteria > Burkholderiales > Rhodocyclaceae > DATMWM01. The sequence continues at coordinate 647 of DATMWM010000394.1, forward strand.
GTCGTAGGCGATGCCGCCCTGGATGTAGAGCGGCGGGTAGAGCGTCCAGCCGGCGGCCATCGCGCCGCCGGGCACGAACAGCGAGGCGAGCAGCAGCAGCGCCGCCACCGGCAGCAGCCAGAAGCTCCAGTTGTTCAGCCGCGGGAAGGCCATGTCCGGCGCGCCGATCATCAGCGGGATCTGCCAGTTGGCCAGCCCGACGAAGGCGGGCATCACCGCGCCGAAGATCATAAGCAGGCCGTGCAGGGAGGTGAGCTGGTTGAACACCGCCGGGTCTGCGAACTGTATGCCGGGCCGGGCCAGCTCCGCGCGGATGCCCAGCGCCATGCTGCCCGCGAACAGGAACATCGCCAGGCTGAACCACAGGTAGAGCGTGCCGATGTCCTTGTGGTTGGTCGTGGTGATCCAGCGCAGCGCGCCGGAGGGATGATCCGCGTGCGGTTGCTGCCCATCGAGCGCGATGTCCATTGTGCGGACTCCCTTCATCGGCGCAGCGCTGCGACCTCGGCCGGCTGGACCGCGTCGCCGGCCCGGTTGCTCCAGCTGTTGCGCTCATAGCTGACTACCGCGGCGATGTCCAGATCGTCGAGCTGCCTGCCGAAGGCGGCCATGGCCGTGCCCGGCTTGCCTTCGAAGACGCGCCGGAGATGGTCGAGCCTGGGTCCGCGCACGATCGGCGATCCGTCCAGCGCGGGAAACGCTCCGGGCACACCAGCGCCGTCCGCACCATGACAGGCGACGCAATGGGTCTTGTAGACCTGCTCGCCGCGGCGGACCAGTTCTGTCGGCGATTGGTCCAGCGCTGCCGTCCGACTTGCCGCGGCGAGGCGCGCCTTCTCTTCGGCGAGCCAGGCGGCGAAGCGCTCGGGCGGCAGCGCCTCGACGACCACCGGCATGTAGCCGTGGCCGACGCCGCACAACTCGGCGCACTGTCCGCGATAAGTGCCGGGTCGCCGGACCTCGAACCAGCTGTCGCGGATGAAACCCGGAATCGCGTCCTGCTTGACGCCGAACTCCGGAACCCACCAGGCGTGGATCACATCGGCCGAGGTGAGCACCAGGCGCACCTTGCGGCCGGCGGGCACCACCAGCGGCCGGTCGACCTCCAGCAGGTAGTCGGCACCCTTGGGGCGGCTCGCGTAGATCTGCTCGCGCGGCGTGGCGAGGCTGCTGAAGAAGCGCACGCCTTCGCCCAGATACGCGTACTCCCACTTCCACTGGTGGCCGGTGACCTGGATGGTCAGGTCGGGGCGGCTGGTGTCCTTCATGGCGACCACGGTGCGCGCCGCCGGCCAGGCCATGCCGACCAGGATCAGGACTGGAACTGCGGTCCACGCGATCTCCAGCCGCGTGTTCCCGCTGAACTGCGCCGGCAGGTGGCCCTTCGAGCGGCGGTGGCGCAGGATCGACCAGAACATCGGCAGGAACACGACGACGAAGATCGCGGCGCAGACCCACAGAACCAGCGTGTGCAGGTCGTAGATCTGCTGGGCGATCGGCGTGGCGGGAGGCGCGAGATTGATCGCGTAGCCGGCCTGCGCGCTGCGGCACAGCGTCGCCGCCAGGCCGATGAGCGCGAGTGATGGCAGTCGTCTGGCCATGCCGGTCCGGCGCCTAATTCGCGGCCCCCAGCCGCCGCCGCAACTCCGAGCCGATCGCGGCGCGCTCCTCGTCGGTGAGCAGGGCGCCGAACGGGATCTCCCGACCGTGGGCGCGCAGCAGGAGCGCGTTTTCCGAACCGTCTTCGATCACCTGAACCCAGGCGCCGTTGAATTCGTAGCGCCGCTCGCGGTCGGGAACGTGCTGCTCGATAAGCAGGCGGCCCTCGCGCAGGGTCAGGCGTTCGAAGTCCCCGGCGTGGCGGCGCAGGCACTGGAAAGCGCAGCCCAGGCCGACCATCCCCAGGATGAAGAACGGCACCACCGGCCAGGCGCCGGCAAGCACGCACGCCACCGAGACGAGACTGCAGGCCGGGATCAAGACGGCGAGAGCCGCGCAGCGCCCGTCGGCCCGGAAAGCCCAATTGGGCCGGATCGTCACGCAATAGTCATTGCCGCCCGTGCTGCGGACCACGTCGACCATGCTGCCTCCTCGAAGCCGCGGCCCGCGGCCTCCCGGTTGCCGCCCATTTCCTACCAAATTAGTCAACGATGCGCGAAACGGCAAATCCGGCCAGTGGAACGGCCGACGGGCAGACGGTCATCGAGACGATCGCACCCACAGTTCGCGTGGCCGCCCTCGGTGAGAGACTGCGTATAATCTATATTATGTCAACTTATGTCGAGCTTTTCCCGACGTGTGGCACATCACCGTTCCTCCGGAGCACGGCTCGACCCGCTTGCTCGCCGCCGCGGCGCCTGCCGCAGCGAGACGACGATCCCCATGGTCCCGGCAATAAGCGGCGCGACAGCGACGCGATCCGCCCGTGCCGCGTGCTGTGGCATGATCCGGTCAACATGCGCCGGCTGAACCAGAACGATGCGCTCTTCCTCGCCTCGGACAGCGCGCATTCCAATTCGAACGTAAGCCTCATCCAGATCTACGATCCGTCGACGGCGCCCGGGGGCCGGCTCCGCTTCAAGAGCATCCTC
>DATMWM010000395.1:0-6115 GCA_035562535.1 Rhodocyclaceae bacterium
GGCGAGGAGGGCGTGGTGGTGCTCGACCGCACGCCGTTCTACGCCGAGTCCGGCGGCCAGGTCAGCGACCGCGGGGTGCTCGATTCGGCCCACGGCGGCTTTTCTGTCGACGACACGCAGAAAATCCAGGCTGACGTGTTCGGCCACCACGGCCGGGTGATCCGCGGCAGGCTGACCGTGGGCAACATGGTGCAGGCGCAGGTCGACACGGCGGCGCGAGCGCGCACGATGCGCAACCACTCGGCCACTCACCTGATGCACAAGGCGCTGCGCGAGGTGCTCGGGCCGCACGTGCAGCAGAAGGGCTCGCTGGTCGATCCGGAGCACACCCGCTTCGACTTCTCGCACGACCAGCCGATGAGCGCGGAGCAGATCGCCAAGGTGGAGGAGATCGTCAACCGCGAGATCCTCGAGAACGCCGCCACGCAGGCGCGCGTCCTGCCGCTGGAGCAGGCGCAGAAGCTCGGCGCCATGATGCTCTTCGGCGAGAAGTACGGCGACGAGGTGCGCGTGCTCGACATCGGCAGCTCGCGCGAACTGTGCGGCGGCACCCACGTGGCGCGCACCGGCGACATCGGCTTCTTCAAGATCGTCGCCGAGGGCGGCGTGGCGGCCGGCATCCGCCGGGTCGAGGCGCTCACCGGCGACAACGCCCTGGCGTGGGTCCAGAAGCAGGAGGCGGCGCTGGCCGGCGTGGCCGGCGAGCTGAAGGCCGGTCCGCACGAGGCCGCCGCGCGCGTGGCGCAGATCCTGGACAACGTCCGCGCGCTGGAAAAGGAGCTCGCGCGGCTGAAATCGAAGCTTGCCGCCAGCCAGGGCCAGGATCTGGCGGCGCAGGCGGTCGAGGTCAAGGGCGCCAAGGTTCTGGCAGCCCAGATCGAGGGAGCGGACGCGAAGACGCTGCGCGAGACGCTGGACAAGCTCAAGGACAGGCTCGGCTCGGGCGTGGTCGTGCTCGGCGCGGCCGCCGAGGGCAAGGTGTCGCTGGTGGCCGGCGTGACCGCGGACCTGACCGGAAAGCTCAAGGCGGGCGACCTGGTGAACTTCGTGGCCCTGCAGGTGGGCGGCAAGGGCGGCGGGCGGGCCGACATGGCGCAGGCCGGCGGAACGCAGCCCGAGAAGCTGGCGGCCGCGCTGGCCTCGGTGCGCGCCTGGGCGGAAGAGCGCGTCTGAAAAAGAAGAACGCCGCAGTGGTTAGCTGCGGCGTAATCTCGTTATTGCTCGCTTATTCTTCGGTCTGGGGAGCCGTCTAGCGTCGTTGTTTTCTGACCTCCTCGTCGCGCCTGCCTCCGCTTCAACTGAGATGCATGGTACGCGCCGGGGCGCCCGGTTGCCGTGAGGTGCTTCACGAGGAAGTAGGAATTTCCCCGACACGGTTTGTGGATTATTTCCCGTTCCGGACCGCCCCCGGCGGCGCGGTCGGCAGTCAGAAGGGGATGTCGATTCCCGGGCGCGCGGCGGCGATCGCGCGCCGGAAATCCGCCTTGATCCGCTCCAGCGCCGCCTGGTCGTCTGCCTCGAAGCGCAGCACCACCACCGGCGTGGTGTTCGAGGGGCGCGCCAAGCCGAAGCCGTCGGCATACTCGACGCGCAGGCCGTCTATGGTGATGATCTCCCGCGCGCCTTCGAAACGCGCGCCGCGCTTCAGTTCGTCGACCAGCGCGAACGGTTCCCCTTCGCGCATCTTCAGGTTGATCTCGGGCGTGCTGGCCGAGTCGGGCAGGGCGTTCAGCACCGCGCCCGGGTCGGCGGAGCGCGACAGGATCTCCAGCAGCCGCGCGCCGGCGTAGAGACCGTCGTCGAAGCCGTACCAGCGCTCCTTGAAGAAGATGTGGCCGCTCATCTCGCCGGCGAGCGGTGCGCCGCTTTGCCGCAGCTTGGCCTTGATGTGCGAGTGGCCGGTCATCCACATGACCGGCTCGCCGCCGCGGCTGCGCACCCAGGGCGCGAGATTCCGGGTGCATTTCACGTCGTAGACGATCTGCGCGCCCGGATTGCGCGCGAGCACGTCCGCGGCGAACAGCATGAGTTGGCGGTCCGGGAAGATGATCTGGCCTTCGCGCGTGACCACGCCGAGTCGGTCGCCGTCGCCGTCGAAGGCGAGCCCGAGTTCGGCGTCGCTCTCGCGCAGGCGGCGGATCAGGTCCTGGAGGTTTTCCAGCTTGGAGGGATCAGGGTGATGGTTGGGGAAGTTGCCGTCCACCTCGCAGAACAGCGCCTCCACGCTACAGCCCAGCGCGCGGAACAGGCGCGGCGCCACGTCGCCGGCCACGCCGTTGCCGGCGTCGATCACGATCTTCATCGGCCGCGCCAGCTTGACGTCCGAGACGATGCGATCCACATAGGCCTGGCGGATGTCCGCCGTCGCCAGCTTTCCGCTGCCTGAGGCGAGCCGGCCCTCGGCGATGCGGCCGCGCAGGGCCTGGATGCGCTCCCCGGCGAGCGTCTCGCCGGCGATCACCATCTTCAGCCCGTTGTAGTCCGGCGGGTTGTGGCTGCCGGTGACGCTGACCGCGCTGCCGGTGCCGAGCTCGAAGGCGGCGAAGTAGGTCAGCGGCGTGGGCACCATGCCGATGTCGACCACGTCGACACCGGCGGCGCGTATGCCCTCGGCCAGCGCGGCGGCGAGCCGCGGTCCGGAGAGCCGCCCGTCGCGGCCGATGGCGATCGCCTGCTGGCCGCGCTCGCGCGCCTCCGAGCCGAGCGCCCGGCCGATCGCGCGCACCGCGTCCTCGGTGAGCGTCAGGTCGACGATGCCGCGAATGTCATAGGCCTTGAAGATTTCCGCTGCCGGTGCCTGCATGTTGTTTTCCCGAGATGAATGCGAGATCGGCGATTATCGCATCGACGCGCCGCGGTTCAGGCGGCGAAGAAGCGCAGCAGCCGCCGCGGCAGCCAGTCCAGGTGGCCCGGAAACGAGCCGCTGACGAAGCCGACGTGGCCGCCCTGTTCGGGGTATTCCAGGGTCACCTGCGGCGAGACCCGGGCGGCGGCGGGCAGTGAATGGGCCGGCACGAACGGGTCGTTGCGCGCGTTGATGATCAGGGTGGGCAGGCGGATGCGCTTCAGCCAGGGCTTGCTGCTTGCCCGCGTCCAGTAGTCGTCGACCCCGCGGAATCCGTGCAGCGGCGCGGTCACCGCGTCGTCGAACTCGCGCAGGGTGCGCGCCGCGCGGATGCGCTCCGGCAGCACCAGGCCGGGATGGCGGCGCAGCTTGGCCAGCGCGTTCGGCTTGAGCGTGAGCAGGAAGCGCTGCGTATAGACCAGCCTGTTGAAGCCGCTCGACAGCGCCGATCCGGCGGCGTGCAGGTCCAGCGGCGCGCACACGGAGGCGGCCGCGTCGATCACGCCCACCGCCTCGTCGGACAGGCGGCCGAGCCAGTTGAGCAGCGCGCTGCCGCCCAGGGACACGCCGGCGGCAAAGCGGCGCCGCTGCGGGTGCGCGGCGGCCAGGCGGCGCAGGATCCAGTCGATTTCCAGGTAGTCGCCGGAATGGTAGGCGCGCGGCATGCGGTTGGGTTCGCCGGAACAGCCGCGGAAGTGGGGTACGACGCCGACCCAGCCGCGTGCGGCGACGTGCCGCATCAGCACCCCCGCGTAATGGCTGGCGGAACCGCCCTCCAGGCCATGGAACAGCACCACCAGCGGCGTCTCCGCCGGGCCGTCGACCCAGTCGAGATCGATGAAGTCGCCGTCCGGCGTGTCCCAGCGCTCGCGGCGGAAGGCCGGCGACGCGCCCTTGATCAGCAGCGGATAGATGGTCTGGGCGTGGCCGCCGCGCAGCCAAGCCGGCGCCCGGTAGGGCAGGCCGTCGGTCGTCTCGCTCAATGCAGGGTCTTGGGCGCGTCCGGCGGGGGCTGCGGCGGAGCGGGGGAGGCGTGATGGACCAGGATCCGCCAGCCCAGCGGGCCGCGCAGATACACGTTGGTGGCCACCACCGGCGGTCGCGGCTGCGCTTCGCCGGTGAGGGTGATGTTCTCGTGCACGCTATGCACCGACAGCAGCATGCCCTGCATCTGCACCTGGTGGCTCAGGCGCACCTTGAGCTTCGGGCCGCCGCTGAAGATCTGGCGCCAGCCTTCCTGGACCACGGCGAACCCGGCCAGCCGCGGGCCGGTGGGATGCACGCAGACGATCTCCTCGTCCTCGGCCCAAACCGACATCATGGACTCCAGGTCCGCGCGCTCGAGCGCGTCGTAGAACGCGGCCTCGGCGTCCTGGGGCGTGGCGTAGAACGGTTTCTTTCTTTCCATCGGCGGCTTCAGGGGGCGGTCCCCGCGGGCCGGTTGCCGGCAGCCGGGTCCGGCAAGCGGCGCAGGACGGCGTCGAGCACCCTTTCCGGGCCGATGTCGAGCATACAACGGAAATGTCCGAGCGGGCAGGTCCGCTCGAAGCAGGGACTGCATTCCAGTTCCAGCCACAGCACCTCGGCCTGCGCCGACAGCGGCGGCGTGAAGCGCGGGCTGGACGAGCCGAACAGCGCGAGCATCGGCCGGTCCAGGGCGGCGGCGACGTGCATCAGGCCGGAATCGTTGGTCACCACGAAGGCCGCGGCCGCCAGCAGGTCGATCGCCTGGTCCAGGCCGGTGGCGCCGCACAGGTTGCGGCAGGCGCCCGGCGCCAGCGCGGCGATCTCCTCGCCCACGGGACGGTCCTTGCCCGAGCCGATCAGCCAGACCGCGTGGCCGCGCCCGGCCAGTTCCCGCGCCAGCGCCGCGTAGTGCGGTTCCGGCCAGCGCTTGGCCGGCCCGTATTCCGCGCCCGGGCACAGGGCCACCGGTGCCGCGTCGGCGGCTAGCCCGAGCGCGTCCAGGGTGGCCTGCCGCCCGGCCCCAATACTCGCCAGCCGGGGCTGCGGGACCGGACGAGGGGCGCTTCCCGGCGGGTCGGCCAGGGCGGCGTAGCGCTGCACGATGCGCGGCAGCGCCGCCTCGTCCAGGCGGTGGCGGTTGTTCAGCAGGCCGTGGCGGGCTTCGCCGGTGTAGCCGGTGCGCCGCGCGATGCCTGCGAAGAAGGGCACCAGGGCGGATTTCCACGAGTTCGGCAGGACGATGGCTTCGTCGTAGCCCGCGCGAGCGAGCTGGCGGCCGAGACGCCAGCGGCCGCGCAGGTCGAGGCGGCCGTGCGGGAAGGGATTGGCGAGGACCTCGCGGACCTCGGGCATGCGCCGCAGCACCGGCGCGACCCAGGCGGGCGCCATGACGTCCAGGGCTAGGCCGGGGTGAAGCTCTTGCAGGCGCGCGAACAGCGGCTGGGCGGCGACGGTGTCGCCGATCCAGGAAGGGGCGACGACCAGGATCTTCATGCGCCGGGAATGTGGCCCGCCGGGCCTACCGGCGCCGGCTCAGCTCAATGGTGGCCCTTGGGCCGCTCGCCCTTGAACAGGTAGCGCGTCCCGCAATACGGGCAGGAGGCCTCGCCGGACCTGGCTACGTCCAGGAACACCCGCGGATGCCGCGCCCACAGCGGCGATCCGGGCATCGGGCAATGCAGCGGCAGGTCCTTGACCGAGACTTCCACCACCTGGGACTTGTCCTTCTGGTTCGCTTCCGCCATGTGTGCCTCCGCGCTCAAACCGGTGCCAGCCAGTCGGCGTGGGCGGGCACCTTGCCATTGACCACGTCGAAGAACAGCGACTGCAGCCTGGTGGTCACCGGTCCCCGGTGACCCTCGCCGATGACCCGGTTGTCCAGTTCGCGGATCGGCGTGACCTCGGCGGCGGTGCCGGTGAAGAAGGCCTCGTCGGCGATGTAGATGTCGTCGCGCGTGAGCCGCTTCGAGACCACCTGGTAGCCGAGTTCCGCCGCCAGGGCGATCACCGAGGAGCGGGTGATGCCGGTCAGCGCCGAGGCGATTTCCGGTTCGTAGATCACGCCGTCGCGGACGATGAACAGGTTCTCGCCTGCGCCCTCGGCGACGAAGCCCTCGGTGTCCAGCAGCAGAGCCTCGTCGTAGCCGTCGGTGGTCGCCTCGACGTTCGCCAGGATCGAGTTGGCATAGGTGGTCGCCACCTTGGCCCGCGGCATGGTCACGTTGACGTGATGCCGGGCGAAGGACGCGGTCTTCACCCGTATGCCCTTCTCCAGCCCCTCGGCGCCCAGGTAGGCGCCCCAGG